>CBFCYQ010000337.1:0-2929 GCA_965602205.1 uncultured bacterium
CCGCAGCAAGCATTAAAAAACCCTCGTGTTTATAGTCCCCATGCGCCCTTCACTGGCGCTTGCGGTCTGCTTTTACTTTCTTTAGCAACAATGAGTGACGTCACTTCTTACACAAAATCGCCACGTAAATACCGCCCGGCCCGTCAAGGCAGCTCTCCAGGTGCCAACCGGTATCTTCCAGGACGGCCGTCATCTCCTCTTTAGCGAGAAACAAGTAACTCACCCAGGGAGTGACGTGTTTCTTATATCGTATTCTGATTCTGGCCTGGCCGGGCGGGAGCCCTTTGCCCTGGTTCCGCTTATGGAACTCCAGGTGCTCCTCGATATCGGTCTGATAAGGATCGCGCGTCTGGCCTATTATCCGTGCCTCGCGCCTGGTGACCTTACCAAGCCGTTTTAATATCCGCTTCGCCGCCGCAATATTGCCCAGCAGTGCCAGGGTATTGCCGAGCATAAGCACCGTGTCAAAGAATCCCTGTTGCCTGTTCACACGTGCCAAAGGCAGGACCTCCACCCGTCTTACGCCTCGCTGACGGCATACCTCGACCGCTCGCGGCGAGCTGTCAATCCCCAGAACGTCAAGTCCCCGCTCTTGCAGATAGAGCGCATGTCGGCCGGCGCCACAGCCAATATCGAGCACCGATCCTCGCACGTGTTTCATAGCCTTCTTCTCGTAATCGGGCCATTTGCGGTACTCGGCGAAATACGCCGCCGGCCCGCTGCCTATCTCGAACAGGCCGTCTTCCCGTTCGACGATCTCATAGCCGCCGTCGCCGCGATAGAAATCCTCCATCGCGTATCCAAATGCATCACCTGTATCTCCGACAGGCTTCATGCGTCCCGCTTGATTATCAGCATCGTGATGTCATCCGACTGCGGCGCATCCTCCGTGAATTCCACGATGTCATCAAGCAGCGCCGACGCAATCTCCGGAGGCGTCTTATCAAGGACACCCGCCATGAAACCCTCCAGCCGTTTCTCCGAGTATTGCTCCCCGTTTTCTCTCTCCGCCTCTGTCACGCCGTCAGTAAAAGCCAGTATGACGTCTCCTTCGTAAACGTCAACAATATCCTCGGTCCAGTCACCGAAGTCGAAAGCTCCGACTATCGTTCCCGACGGTTGGAGATACTCCATAGTGCCGTCTCGACGAATCACCATCGGTGGGTTGTGCCCGGCATTGACAAACTGCATATGGTGCCGCACGGGGTCGATAAGACCTATAAACAGCGTGGCAAACATCTCCGACGAAGTGTATTTATACATCTGCTGGGACACCAGCTTTGTCACCATGGCCAGGTCCAGCCCCGACGACAAGTATAGTATCCTGAACACGGCCAGGATGTTGGACATAAGAAGCGCCGCACCCATACCTTTGCCGCTGACATCGGCCACCATGCACAAAAGCCGCCCGTCGGGCAGCATCGCCACGTCATACAGATCGCCCCCGACCGAACGCGACTGTTCCTGGAAAGCGTGCACCTGGTATCCCGGCACCTCCGGAAACTGCTCCACCAGCATGCTCTTCTGAATCGCCGAGGCCTTGTCCAACTCCGCCTGCATCAACTGCTTCTCCTGCCGTTCCTTCAGAAGCGTGTAGTTGGCGATACGCGAAGCGATAATATTGCCGAATGTTGCCAGCAGCCGCAGGTAATCGTCACCGTAACGGTGCATCCGGTTGGTGGTATCGACATACAAAATGCCCAGCACCTCCCCCTGGTCGAAAAGAGGCACCGCCATTGCCGATTTCATCTCCGACATGATAATCGACTGCTGCTCGGCAAAACGCGGATCGGTATCCGCCTCGCCGATCAGAATGGTGTTTTTGTTTTTCAGGATGTCGTTGACAATCGTCCGCGACAGGTTGAACGAGCCGGGATCCTTCCCGCCCGGCAAAAGCGTCGCCGCCGGGAATATCTCCTCCCCGCCGTCCCGCGTGAACAGCACCGCCAGCCGCTCGGCCGGAATAACCCGCGCCACCAGCTCCAGCGCCCGCTGGAGCATTATCTCCTGCGGCTCGTGCAACACCAGCATCCGCGCCATCTCCGAAAGCGTCGGGAACAATTCCGGCAGATCCGTAACCTTCGATGGCAGGGGACTGAGCGCATCGTTTATCGACATCAGCACCGACTTCTCCGGGGGTGTCTCCGATAGCTTGGCCGTAACCGCTGTCCTGCGCGTACTCGAGATGAACTCCCCGCTGTCGGTCAGCCGGAATTCCGTGTCCCCGAACATCAGCCGATCGCCGCACTTGACTTCGACCTCGCCAGTGATTCGAACCCCGTTGACCATCGTGCCGTTGTGGCTGCCGAGGTCGGTCACACGGCAATTCTCACCGTCTTCCAGAACTTCCAGCTCGGCGTGCCGCCGCGAAACGGTCGGATCGGGAACATAGCAGTCGCATTCAGGTTTTCGCCCGACAGCGCATTTGCCCGGTTTCAATTCGAACGAATAAAATTTCTTGCCATCCGTACCGATGAGCTTCATAAATTCTCGCTAATATGATACTTAATGTACCGTGATACTCTATTGCGGCGCGTGTGTTTGATACAATCTACGGCTTTTCGCAGTAATTGTGAATCAAAAAATTCACTATCCTGTCAAACCCGTCAATAGCGGTTTTCGCCCAACCGGCCCGGGCCATATTATCCAGAGCCCCCGTCGACCGCAACTCGTGCAATCGCCGCCCAAACCGCCCGGCCGCCGCCGTATCGGCGATCTCCTCCGCTACGCCTGACTCAACCAGCTTGTCACGGTTAAGCGGCGCGAACGGTCCCACCACCGGCCCCACCGCAAACATCGGCAGGCCCAGCCCCAGCGCCCAGTTGGTACGCTCGTGCGAGGGTGCCATGAAATAATCGAACCTGCCGAAAAGGTGCCCCGTGAACAAATTCTCCTCGCGCCGATTCTCGAATCTCACCACCATCGCACC
>CBFCYQ010000338.1:0-2902 GCA_965602205.1 uncultured bacterium
ACATGCCCTTTCTCTCTTTATTGATAAGTATAATGTAACCACGACATTAGGAACCCATCTTTTCAACTACACTGGCATGTAAAAAATCATCAACATTGTATTGATAGTACTTGTTGCCTGTAAATGACTTCTCTGTCCAAAAAAAACAAAAAATTGCTTGACAACGGCGCGAATTCGCCTTTCTTGAGCCTTCATAAATTGTGAATTCAGTCACATACTCCGTCTGAATTCAAATACCAGGAACATCGGGAAGATGACAGAGTACTTAGCAGTCTTGATCTTTATCTTCGCGGGGACAGGCATTGTCCTCTTCACCTTTTTCTTCGCCCGACTCATCCGACCGTCAAATCCCTACCCGGCTAAAACCATCAACTACGAATGCGCCGAGTTGCCCATAGGCGACTCCTGGGTGCGCTTTAACCCCCGCTTTTATATTTTCGCTCTCATTTTTGTCATTTTCGACGTCGAGGTGGTCTTTCTGTTTCCCTGGGCAGTGGCCTTCGGACAGTTGGGCCTTTATGCCCTCGTTGAGATGGTGATTTTCATTCTCATTCTCTTTTTCGGCCTCTTTTACGCCTGGAGAAAAGGAGCCCTCAAGTGGGTATAATCCGCAAGCTTCCGCTATACCTCGAGAAATTCCCCGGTGGCGGTATCGCCATGACTTCTGTTGAGACAGTTCTCCACCAGGCTCAGGCAAAGTCGCTCTGGTACCTGCTCTTCGGCACCGCCTGCTGCGCTATCGAACTGATGTGCACCGGCGCCTCCCGATATGACTTTGACCGCCTCGGTATGATTTTCAGGGCCTCGCCACGGCAGTCCGACCTCATTATTGCCGCCGGTACTATTACCAAAAAGATGGCCCCCCGGCTCCGCCGCCTTTATGACCAGATGGCCGAACCCCGCTACGTAATTGCCATGGGCGGCTGCACCATTAACGGCGGTCCGTTCTACTATGACTGCTATTCGGTCGAAAAGGGAATCGATCACATTGTTCCCGTCGACATATATATCCCCGGCTGCCCCCCGCGACCGGAATCCCTGCTCGAAGGATGTATCCATCTGCAGGAAAAGATAAAGAAGCAAAAGCTCTCAGACTGGCAGGAAAAGGATCGTGACTAAACAGGAACTGCAGGACTACATAGCCGGCAAATTCGGCGACCGGATGACACTGCTCGAGACCGGCCGTCACGACCCCATGTTCCAAATCAAACCGGAAGACCTGTTGGAGCTGGCCGCGGCCCTGCGTGATGACACCGGCCTGCGGTTCGATCTCCTCTGCAATCTCCACGGCGTTGACACGACTGAACATTTCGAGGTCATCTATTCGGTTGCTTCCACTATTAATAAGACTCGCCTGGATTTTAAGTTCAGCCTGCCGTACGAAAACGCCGAAGTCGAGTCGGTGCAGCAGATATGGCCCGCCGCCAACTGGCACGAGCGTGAGATGTGGGAGCTGTACGGAATAAACGTAAAAAATCACGACAACCTGACGCGCTTTCTCCTGCCCGATGACTGGGACCAGGGATATCCCCTGCGCAAGGACTGGGACGCGCCCGACTTCATTCGCATGCCGGAGCTTTAATCGATGGGTGAACTCAGGACCGAAGAATTCATCGTCAATATGGGGCCTCACCATCCCTCGACGCACGGGGTCTGCCGGCTGATGCTCACCATGGACGGTGAAAAAGTCGTCAATATCGTACCCGTCGTCGGCTATCTGCACCGGGCGATGGAGAAGATTTGCGAGAACAGGACCTACGCCCAGTGCATCCCCCTGTCCGACCGCTTCGAGTACGTGACAGCCATGTCCTGCAACCAGGTATTCGCCATGGCCGCCGAGAGGCTGGCCGGAATCGAGGTTCCCGAACGCGCCGAGTATCTCCGCGTCATCATGCTCGAACTCAACCGTATCGCCTCCCACCTTATCTTCTACGGCGTCACGGCCATGGACATCGGTGCCCTGACTCCCTTCCTCTATGGTCTGCGGGAGCGCGAAGGAATTATAGACCTGTTCGAAATGACGTGCGGACAACGCCTGACCTACAACTATATCCGCATTGGTGGTGTCTCCAAAGACATCCCGCCGCAGTTTGTTCCACAGTGCCGCCAGACCGTCAAGGTAATCGGTGATAAACTCTCTGACTATGAGGGCCTCCTGAACGAAAATCCCATCTGGCTGGAGCGCACTAAAGAAGTTGGTTACCTCTCGCCGGAGTTGGCTATCGCTTATGGCGTTTCCGGGCCGGTAGCTCGGGCCTCGGGAGTCGACTACGACATCCGCAGAGACGACCCCTATTCTATCTACGACCGTTTCGATTTCAATATCCCGGTGCGGACCGGCGGTGACTGCTACGACCGGTATTTGCTCCGCCTCGATGAAATAAAAGAATCCCTGAAAATTATCAGCCAGGCTCTGGATGGCTTGCCCGATGGGCCCATCAAAGCCAAGGTCTCGCCCAATTTCAAACCCCCGGCGGGCGAGGTTTACGCCCGCGTCGAAAACTCCCGCGGCGAGATGGGCGTATATATGCAAGCCGACGGTTCCAAAAAACCGCTCCGCGTCAAGATGCGCGGCGGCTCATTCAACCAGCTTCAGGCCCTGCCCGCTTTTGCCACCGGCGTGCTTATCGCCGATATCGTCGCCATCTTCGCCACCCTCGATATTATTATGCCGGAGGTTGACCGATGACCTGGACAATCGCCTTCGGAGAACTGCACGGCGTGTTCAGCTGGCTCCACGGGCTGCTGGTGGATACCGGCCTGGGCCAGCCCTGGCTCAATATCGTCGTCTACGGCGCGCTCGGCGGCATGGTCTTCGGGGTTCTGTGTCTGCTGGCGCTGTTCCTGGTCTGGTGGGAAAGAAAAATATCCGCGCATATTCAACAGCGCTTTGGCCCCATGC
>CBFCYQ010000339.1:0-2890 GCA_965602205.1 uncultured bacterium
GCCGGCACCACTTCGCGGTGGAGCAGCGGCTCGGTCGTTGTCGATGTAGAGGATGGCTTGTTCTGCTATGCGCTCGGCTCGGCGGTGGCGTTCCCGGGCGACCTGTTTGAGGACACCCTGCGGTGGTTGGGCATTTCGGTCAGTGGTGATCCGGAGATATTGCCGCGCACCAAGCTGACCTCGGTGGCCTTTGCATATCATGCCCTGCGAGCCGATACCGCGGCTACTGTTGAGGTGCCGCTGTCGCTCTCAGCGGATGTCACGCACCCCGGTATCGTTTATGCCGAAAATACCGGCCTTGGCGTAGGTATCTGGGCCGCTAACTCGTATTCTGGCAATTACGCTTATATGGGCAGCCTGGGGAGTGGCGTGACCGCAACTGCTGCTGTCGGTGACGGTGTGTGGGGGGAAAGTTCCGATGCGAGCGGACGCGGCGTGTATGGGTACCATAGCAGCGGCAACTATGGTTACCTCGGCGGCCAGACTCATGCGGGGTATTTCGGGGGGAATGTTCAGATCGATGGCACCGCCCAAATGACGGGATTCAGCATGGCAGGCGGGGCGGCCGACGGCTACGTTTTGACGTCGAACGGCGCCGGCTTTGGCACCTGGCAGCCATCGAGCGGCGGCGGGGGTGGCGGCTGGGTGGATGACGGTACTACCGTCCGGCTCGAGACATCCAGCGACCAGGTCGGTATCGGCACCAGTTCACCAGGCGGCAAGCTGGAAGTTTTCGAAGATATCGACGGGCGCGCTGAGTTGGTCATTCACAACCCCAATAGCGGATCCAACTCGATGGAGCGCCTGTCCTTCGACGACGAGAACGGTTCCCTGGCGGCCATCGAGATGTCGCAAAGTCCCGGGCTCAATCTGATGACCGTCTTCAACAATCGGCCGTCGTCCAGGATTGATGTTTCTGTCGCCGGAGGTGCCACCAGCATGAGTATTGCCAGCACTGGCGTCGGCATAGGTAACCCCAATCCGATGGCCGCACTTGACGTCAGTGGCACCGCCAAGATGACCGGTTTTAGTATGCCCACCGGGGCATCCAACAGTTATGTGCTGACCTCAGACGGAGCCGGAGTTGGCACCTGGCAAGCAGCCCCGGGGGGAATCGGCGGCGGCGGCAACGTTGACTATGTGCCGAAGTTCCAGACAAGCAGTAGTCTGACCAACTCGAGTATCATAGATATCAGCGGCAATATTGGGATTGGCACCAACGCACCCGGCAGTCACAGGCTTTTCGCGACCTCACCTGCCGGCGGTGTGCCCGGGGCCACGGCGTTTATAGAGAATACATCGGCGGCGGGGATAGTGCTGATTGCGGAGAATAACTCCTCTGATCTGACCATACTGGCCTCCCAACTGGGCAGCGGCCCTATTTTTCGTTGCGACAGCTATACCGGCGGCTGGCACCCGGTGTTTACGATTCAGAACGATGGCAGAACCCTCATCGGGAGTTCCGCCAACCCGTCCGGCCTGGAACTGTACGGTGACGCCGTCTTCCATGACAGCACGATGGTAGTCGATGCCAACGGTGTCAGACTTGGCGACGGCGGCACGCCGAGTATGAGCGCGATGCTGATTATGGACCGAACCTATTCCGTTAACACTCCATACTGGCGGTACGGGGCTAATATTGAGGTTGTGAATACGGGCACCGGGTACATGTGCGGTCTAAGAGCTGAGGCGGAGGATGGCATGGGTGTCGGCGGCGTTGGCTGCAACACCTACGGTGTGATGGGCAGGTCATATACTAACAACGGCAACAGGTATGGTGTCCATGGCTATAGCACGGCGACTTCCAGTGCCAATGAAGACGGGGACACCTACGGTGTGTATGCTAACGGCTGGGCGGGAGATAACGTGTATGGCGTGTATGGCAAAGCCGAATATGGCAATTATGCTTATGGCGTCTACGGGTATGCGCTAAATGCCGACAATGCCAACTATGCAGGATACTTCCAGGGTGACGTAACTATTACCGGTACCTGCTCCAAGGGGGGTGGCACCTTCAAGATTGACCACCCAGTCGATCCGGAGAACAAGTATCTCTATCATAGTTTTGTGGAATCACCGGACATGATGAATGTGTACAACGGCAACATCATTCTTGACGACCGCGGCGAGGCCGTGGTGCAACTTCCGGAGTATTTCAACGCCCTTAACAAGGACTTCCGTTATCAGTTGACGGCTATCGGGGCCCCGGGTCCGAATCTTTATGTTGCCGAAGAGATATCGGGCGATGCCTTTAGTATCGCCGGTGGTGAGCCGGGCATGAAAGTGTCCTGGCAGGTGACGGGTGTCCGCAAAGATGCTTTCGCCGAGACCAACCGTGTCCAGGTAGAGGTTGATAAGCCGCAGTCCGAGCGAGGTTTGTACATTCATCCGGAAGCCTTCGGCCTGAGCGAGGAAAAGTCCATCCATTATGAGCATAACCAAAAGATTGAGCAGGCTCGCCTGGTGGAAAGTGAGGCGCAGCAGAAATGAAGACCAAAACACTTGGATGTCTTTGTGGGCTGATCGCAGCGCTGGTTTTGATGCTGCTGCCGGGAGAAATTATATCCAATGTAGAGAACTCCGACCTTGAAGCGGCTGCCACCGAGCCGGCCACAGATGAAGAGATCAACTGGCAGGTGCTTTCCGGGGGAGGCACCGATGGCAGCTCGACCAATTTCCAATTAAAAGGCACGCTCGGTCAGACGGCGGTCGGTTTCTGCAGCGGCCCGGATAATGGTCTCAATCAGGGTTACTGGCAGGTCTTTGTCGGTATCGAAGGTTGTTGCCGGGGTATCCGTGGCAACGCCAACAACGATCCTGACGATAAAGTCAATATCTCCGATGTGTCGTTTCTGTTGGCATATTTGTTCGGCATTCCGACCGGTCCGGC
>CBFCYQ010000340.1:0-2888 GCA_965602205.1 uncultured bacterium
CCTTCATCATGCACGACGGAGAAATTGTCGATCTGGCCCGGGTCGAACTGACCGGGCATGCACCGGACATTGTCCGCAAAATGTACAGCCGGAAGGTGCTCGACGACACCATCGTCGAAAGACTGACGTACATCTCCGACGGCCTGAAAGTAAAGGGATGCATCGCGCGGCCGGCACAGTCGGGGAAGTATCCCGTCCTCATATGGAATCGCGGCGGCTCCTTCGATCGCGGCGCTCTCGATGACCTGCGCGCCTATTTGATTCTGGCGTCGACGGCGGTGTGGGGATACGTCGTGCTGGCCACTCATTACAGGGGCAATAAAGGCGGCGAGGGCGAGGAGGATTGGGCGGGCAACGACGTCAATGATTCGCTGAACCTGCTGAAAGTGGCCGAACGGATGTCCGATGCCGACACTGACCGCGTGGCTATCGAGGGCGCCAGTCGGGGAGGCATGACTACCTACCGGGCGCTGACGATGGAAGACCGCTTCAAGTGCGCTATCGTGCACGCCGGGATTGCCGACCTGGTGGCACTGGAAAAGCAAAAAGAAGATTTCGCGAAATTCCTGCACAAGCTTTTCGGACATCTGCCGGCGGATGAGAAGTTCAATCTGTTGAAAAGTCGCTCGGCGGTTCACTTCGCGGATCGATTGCCCCGGCATACGCCCATCCTGATAATGCACGGCACCGACGACAAGCGGGTGCCGCTGGAGCAATCGATCGCCCTGGCCGAGCAACTGGAACGGCTTGGCGTGCCGCATCGATTGGAGGTTCTGGAAGGGGCTGGACACGTGGCGTTAAAGGACGGCTCCTACAAAGAAATCGACCGCCTGCGGTTCGACTGGCTCCATCGTCACCTGCGCTAAACTTGTAATAAATTGACTTTTCCCTATCGAGTTGATAGTTTTGAGGTTACGGGTGCAGGAGCCCCGGAATCTACGACCCGGGTATCGGATAAAGCGCTTGCCTTATTTCGGCTTTTCCGTATATTAGGTGGCTAAAACGCAAAACCCCTCGGGGTGTTTTTTCCGGGCACAAGTCACTGTCCCGGAACGTCTAACAGTGCGTTTAGATGCGTGTGATGTAATTATAGTATGTTTGACAATTTGACAGACAAGCTGGAGTTGGTTTTCAAAAAGCTCCGTGGCGCGGGCAAGTTGACCGAGAAGAACATCAGGGACGCCCTGCGCGAAGTTCGCCAGGCCCTTCTGGAAGCCGACGTCAACTACAAGGTTGCCCGCGGATTCGTCAAAGCTGTGGAGCAAAAGGCTGTCGGCGCCGAAGTGATGCAGTCCATCGAACCCGGCCAGCAGGTTATAAAAATCGTTCACGATGAGCTGGTGGCGCTTCTGGGTGGCAAAGCCGAACCGCTGGCACCCATCGACAAGTCGCCCACGGTTTACATGGTCTGCGGTCTGCAGGGTTCGGGTAAGACGACTCTGACCGCCAAGCTCGGTCTGATGGCCAAACGCAAAAACAAAAAACCGCTCCTGGTGGCGGCCGATATCTACCGGCCGGCGGCTGTCAAGCAACTCAAAGTACTGGCGGACCAGATAGCCGTGGAGCATTTCTATCTCGAAGGAAAGAAACCGCCCGAGATTTGTCGAGAGGCGGTCAAGTATGCTGAGAAGAACTTCATTGATGTGGTGATTCTCGACACGGCCGGGCGGTTGCATATCGATGACGAGATGATGACGGAGTTGGAGGTTATCAAAACCCGGGTCAAACCCGATGAAATCCTCCTGGTGGCGGACAGCATGACGGGTCAGGACGCCGTCAATGTCGCCCGCGAATTTCATCAGCGGCTGGATATTACCGGCGTGGCGCTCTCCAAGCTCGACGGCGATGCCCGTGGGGGCGCGGCCCTGTCGATCCGGCAGGTTACCGGCTGCCCCATCAAGCTGGCCTCGGTGGGGGAGAAGCTGGGCGACCTGGAACCTTTTCATCCGGACCGGCTGGCCACTCGTATCCTGGGTATGGGCGACATCGTCACCCTTGTGGAAAAAGCCGAAGAAGCCATCGATCTCGAAGAAGCCGAGAAGATGCAGGAGAAACTTCTCAAAGCGCAGTTTGATTTCGAGGATTTCCTGGAGCAGATGGGTCAGTTGAAAAAGATGGGTCCGCTGGAATCGCTGGTAGGCATGATCCCGGGTGTGGGCAAGGCCCTCAAAGGGATGAAGGTCGACGAAAAGCAGATGGAGCGGATGGTGGCTATCATAAAATCAATGACGGTTTTTGAGCGGCAAAATCCCCACGCTATCGACGGCTCTCGGAAAAAGCGGATAGCCATGGGTTCCGGTAACTCCGTGCAGGCCGTCAACCAGCTTCTGAAACAATTTTTCGCAATGCAGAAAATGCTTGGAAATATGAACAAAAAGGGCTTTAAAGGCATTCCCAGAGGGATGATGCCTTTTTGAGAATTAACGGAAACGGAGGAGTATTTTATTGGCGGTACACATTAGACTTCGACGGATGGGTGCAAAAAAACGTCCCTATTATCGTATTGTTGCGGCTGATTCCCGAAGGGCGAGAGACGGACGCTTTCTGGAAAGGCTGGGAACATACAACCCCATCACAAAACCGGCCGAGGTGACGGTTGCCGAGGACAAACTGATCAAATGGCTGGATCAGGGGGCGACGCCCTCCGATACGGTCTCCTCGCTGTTGACCCAGATCGGTTTTACAGAGAAGTATCAGAAGGCCAAACGTGGTGAGGATGTTTCGGAAATCGCGCTCAAAACGATCATAACGGAACGGAAAAAGAAGACCCGAAAGATGAAAAAGGCGGCTGTAGCCGCGGCCAAAGAGGAATCTCCCAAGGAGGAATCTCCCAAGGAAGAATCCCCCAAGAAGGAATCTCCCAAGGAAGAATCCCCCAAGAAGGAATC
>CBFCYQ010000341.1:0-2867 GCA_965602205.1 uncultured bacterium
CGTGGGTTACCGACAGGGCCAGGCGAATCAGTTAAGCAACATAGGATTGGTTTATCTTGTCAAGGGTGAGCTAGATACAGCCTTGCAATATCAGCACGAGGCACTTGCCATACTTGACGAGCACGGCCTGACAGAAGGGCGCGATATTATCACTAACGCCATTGACGATATCAGACAGAAGCAGAGAGGACAGGGCGGAGATAAATGAAATGCCCGCATTGTGGACATGAGGAAGATAAGGTCGTCGACAGCCGGCCGTCGCAGGACGGACGCGCCGTGCGCCGCCGCCGTGAATGCCTCAAATGCAGTCAGCGCTTCACGACCTATGAGTATGTCGAGCAGGGGACGCTGGCGGTAATCAAGTCCGACGGCCGCCGGGAGCCGTTCGATAAGCTGAAAGTGCTCTACGGTATCAAGCTGGCCTGCAACAAGCGCCCGGTTACGCTGCCGGAGATGGAGAGTATGGTTGAGGACATATTCGGCCAGTTGACTTCCCGCCCCAAAAACGAAGTCACCAGCAAAGAGATAGGCGAGCTGGTGATGACCAAACTGCACGATGCCGACGAGATTGCCTATGTCCGGTTTGCCTCGGTCTACCGGAAGTTCAAAGACAAGGCCGAGTTCCTCGAAGAGATGAAAAAGCTGCTGGAGTAGGGGCGAGATTGCCACGTCGCTTCGCTCCTCGCAATGACGTTTTTGGGGGGATTGGCACCTTACTGCCACTCATCGCAGAGACGGACAAAGGTCAGGGGCAGACATGTTTGACTGTACTACCCGTATGTCAGGAACCCACCGCAAGCGGTGGGGCACCTAGCTCTCGGCAACGGCGTTTCTTGTGGAAGACTACCCCTTGTCTCTGTCATTGCGAGTCCGCCGCAGGCGGACGTGGCAATCTCTGTTCTGCCGCTCAACATTCAGATTGACTTTTTGGCGTAATTTGGTGACATTCAACGATTATGGCCCTCCCGGAAGACCAGACCAAACACCCTGAAGACAACACCATGCCGTTTCTGCTGCATCTGGAAGAGTTGCGCTGGCGGCTTCTCAAATCCGTTCTGGCCATCGTGGTCATGTCAGGGGTGGCGTTCTATTTCTCGGACGAGTTGTTGACGCTCCTTATCAAGCCGCTGAAAGGTGTCAAACTGTACGTCACCGAAGTCACCGGTTCGTTTTACGCCTACCTGAAAATATCACTCATCGCCGGAATCCTGGGGGCGCTGCCGGTGGTTTTCTATCAACTGTGGGCCTTTATGTCACCCGGACTTTACCGGCGTGAAAAAAAGGCCATCCTGCCGCTGGTGGCAACATCGACTATGCTCTTCCTGGTGGGGGCGACTTTTTGTTACCTGGTGGTGCTACCCATTTCGCTGGCCTTTCTGATCGGCTTTGCCGGCGATATCCTCAGCCCGATTATCACCGTCGGCAGTTACATCACGTTTGCGGGCATGCTTCTGATGGCGTTCGGCTTTGGCTTCCAATTGCCGGTGTTGTGCTATTTCCTGGGCAAGATGGGGCTTGTTTCGTCGGGCTTTCTGGCCAGGGGGCGGCGGTACGCCGTCATCGTCATGCTGGTGGTTGCCGCTATAATCACGCCCCCGGATGTCTTCACCCAGTTTTTGCTGGCCGGGCCGCTTTATGTTTTGTATGAGATATCAATTATCGTGGTCAGGATGATTGAAAAGAAAGAAAAGACTGCCGAGGCTGCAGAAGATACCGATTCCGGGGAGACGGATTCGGCCGCCGAAACCGATGAAAGCCAGGAGCTAAGCGGCTAATCGCGGCCTCGGGCCGGGGCCGGACTTGGCCTTGACAGAACCTGGCGGTCAGGATATATTTCAGCGTACATAAGTAACTGGTAACACCAGCGGGCGTAATTCAGCGGTAGAATGCAAGCTTCCCAAGCTTGACGTCGTGGGTTCGACCCCCATCGCCCGCTTTTTTTATGGGATGTGATGGCTGTGCGTATAGTCGATGTTGATCCCGGCTCGCCGTTGTTCGGATACGTGCGCCCCGGCTACCGGGTGGTGGCCGTCAACGGTTCGAATATCCTCGATGCGATAGACTTCCGTTTCAAGACCGCCGAGCAGCAGGTCCATGTCCGCTTCGCCGACCCCCGGGGCAATGAGTTCGAATTCAAGTTCGATGATCCCTATCTCGGCGACCTGGGCCTCACACTCGACGACTGCCAGGTGAAAACCTGCGGCAACAATTGCATATTCTGCTTCGTGCACCAGCAGCCCAATGGCATGCGGCGCGCCCTGTATGTCAAGGATGAGGATTACCGGCTGTCGTTCCTGCACGGCAATTTCGTGACGCTCTCGAACACCACCGACCAGGATATCAAGAGGATTATCGAGCAGCGGTTGTCGCCGTTGTACGTGTCGGTGCACGCCACCGATGACACGCTCCGCCGGTGCATCTTTCGCAACGAAAAACTGCCGCCGATTGTCCCGGTTCTGAAACATCTGAGTGATAGCGGCATCACCGTTCACACGCAGGTGGTGGTCTGCCCGGGTATCAACGACGGGGAGCATCTGACAAAAACGATTGACGACCTGGCCGCACTGGCTCCCGGAGTCGCAAGCCTGGCAGTGGTGCCGGTTGGCCTGACGAAATACCGCGACCGGCTGCCGAAACTACGCACCTATGACGCCGATGAGGCCCGAAGCATCATAGACCACGTGACGGCGCGGCAGAGGGAATTCCTCAAGAGGCTGCATACGCGCTTTGTCTGGGCCGCCGACGAGTTTTATGTGCTGGCCGCAAGAGAGTTTCCCCGGATATCCGAGTACGAAGAGATGCCCCAGTTTGAAAACGGCATTGGCATGGCCCGGCAGTTCATCACGATGTTCAACCGCCGCCGCCGC
>CBFCYQ010000342.1:0-2846 GCA_965602205.1 uncultured bacterium
CGCATCGCCCGCTGGGATGGTTCGAGCTGGCAGCCATTCGGCTCGGGGATGAATTCCTGGGTCTACTCCCTGACAGTCTATAACGGTGAGCTGATCGCCGGGGGGGTCTTCTCGACGGCGGGTGGAGTAACGGCCTGGAATATTGCCCGCTGGGATGGTTCGAGCTGGCAGCCGCTCGGCTCGGGGATGAACGTCGAGGTGAACTCCCTGACGGTTTACGCCGGCGAACTGATAGCCGGGGGACAATTCACGACCGCCGGTGGGGCCGCGGCCAATCGCATCGCCCGCTGGGATGGTTCGAGCTGGCAGCCATTCGGCTCGGGGATGAATTACGATGTCTACTCCCTGATAGTCTACAACGGTGAGTTGGTCGCCGGGGGACCCTTTACGACGGCCGGAGGGGTAGCGGCCAACTGCATTGCCCGCTGGGATGGTTTGTCCTGGAGCCCGCTCGGCTCGGGAACGGAGAGCGGTGTCGAATGCATGACGGTCTACAACGGTGAACTGATCGTCGGGGGGGTCTTCCGAATGGCCGGCGGCGTTGCGGCTGATTATATCGCCCGCTGGGACAAGCCCGGCTCCTGCTGCATCGGCATTCGCGGAAACGCCAGTGGCGATCCGGAGGAAAAAGTGAATGTCTCTGATGTAACCTACCTGATCGATTACCTGTTCGGCATTCCCAACGGCCCGGAGCCGCCATGCTGGGAGGAGGGCAATGCCAATGGTGACGACGAAGAAAAAATCAACATCTCAGACATCGCATACCTGACGAATTACTTATTTGGCATACCCACCGGCCCGGAACCGAAACCGTGCCCGTGATTTGACTGGGCAAGAAATTTGAGACTCTAACACAGCCCGCCCTCAGCCGGGGGCGGGCGTTTTATTTTATCAAACTTTTCACCCGCCGGCTCGTTTATAACCATATCCGCATCGCCAACAACACGTGGTTGATAAACCAATAGCAACTCGGGAGAAGTCACCATGCGAATCAACTTCCTTCGGCAACCCATCGTTCTCACTCTGACGCTGACCCTGGCAGCCCTGTGCGCGGGTTCTGCCCTGGCTCAGTCCAGACAACCTCAGCGGTCAGAAATCGATGACAGGTACAAGTGGGATCTGTCCCATATTTACCCCGACTGGGAGGCCTGGCAGAAAGGTCTGGCCGAATTGCAGCAGAAGATGGACGACATCCAACGTCTCCAGGGAACCCTGGCCGGGGGACCCGAGAACCTGCTCAAAGCCTACCGGCTCAACGACGAACTCGATGTCCTGGCCTATCGGGTCTATCGCTACCCGCAACTGTCGTACGCTCTGAACACCCGGGATCTCGAGGCAGCCGCGGGGTTACAGCAGGTGCAAGGCGCCTTCGCCAGGTTCGGCACCGCCACGGCCTGGCTGATCCCCGAACTGCTCTCAATCGGCTGGGACACGATGTCCACCTGGCTTGATGAGTTCGAAGGCCTGGCGCCTTATCGCCAACCTATTGAAGATACCTACCGTCAGCAGAAGCATGTGCTCTCCGCAGACAAGGAGCGCCTTCTGTCATACTACAGTATCCTGGGCTCCTGCCCGACCGACGGCCACCGTGCACTGTCGACAGCCGATATCAAATATCGGGAGGTGGTCCTCTCAAGCGGCGACACCGTAATCCTCACACCCGGCAATTACCGAAACGTTCTCGCCACCCGCGAAAGCCAGGCCGACCGCGCTGCCGCCTGCGAGGCTTACTACCTGACATTCTCTGATAACGCCAACACCTACGCAACCATATACAACGGCATCCTCCAGCGCGACTGGGCGACCGCCCAGGCGCGCAATTACGCCTCGTGCCTGGAGGCGGGCCTGGACGATTACAATGTTCCGATTCCGGTGTTGGAAAACCTTATCGCCTCCGTGAAGCGCGGCATGGGTCCGCTCCACCGTTATTTCAAGATACGCAAAGAGGCCCTGGGCCTTGAGACGTATCACAACTACGATGGCAGCTACCCTATCATCGATTTCCACAAGACCTACGAGTACGACGACATCGTTGACTGGATCATCGCGTCCGTCGAGCCGCTGGGCAAGGCATACCAGGCCCGGGTAAAGGAGGCCTTTGAGAATCGGTGGGTCGATGTTTATGAAACACCCAATAAGACCAGCGGCGCCTTCAACGCCAGCTGTTACGGGGTGCATCCCTATCTTTTGATGAACTACAACAAGACGCTAAACAATGTCTTTACGCTGGCACACGAAATGGGCCACGCCATGCACTCGGTGCTCGCCGACAGCCACCAGCCTAAAGCCACCGCCTCGTATACTATCCTGGGGGCCGAAGTCGCCTCGGCTGTCAACGAGGGCCTGCTGACGGATTACCTGCTCAAGCGTTCCGATGACCCCCTGGAACGGGCGGCCCTGCTCCTGCGTACCATCGACGATCTGAGCGGTGTCTTCTATACCCAGGTCAAGTTTGCCGAGTTTGAGGTGGAAGCTCACCGCATGGCCGAACGCGGCGACCCGGTCACCGCCGAGACGCTGTCGGAGCTTTTCGCGCGCATATCAGAAGAACACGGCGGCGATGTTGTCGCCCAGGATTCTCTTTATCGCTATACCTGGGCGCGCATCAGCCATTTTTACGAAGTGCCGTATTATGTATACCAGTACGCCGCGTCCTTTGCCGTGGCGGCTCAGATCATAGATGATATCACGTCCGACGACCAGGCCCGGCGGCAGGATGCTCTTGACCGCTTCCTGGTCTACCTGAAAGCCGGCGGCAGCGACTATCCTATAGAGCTTATGAAGGAGGCCGGTGCCGACCTCACCAAACCGGAGACATTCGATGCCGTCATCGCCCTCATGGATCG
>CBFCYQ010000343.1:0-2845 GCA_965602205.1 uncultured bacterium
GGTGAACGTCGGAAAAAATATACAGGGCCATCGTCGCATCTCCGTTACTGGATGGGGGTGGCAACAGTACCGGATTCCATGAAATGGTGCATGGAATCGAAGTAAGCGGACCGCAGTCTGTCCAGGGGAGCGTCTACAAGGTCGTCAATACGCAGCCACCCGCCGCCGACCACGCCGATCTGCGCGCATGGTACGCCTTTGCTGTCGAGATAATCCAGCACCTCCCGGGCGGATATCATCGGGCAGACTGATGTCAGCGCCCAGCATCGACTCCGGGTTGGAGATACAGCATTCCGCCAGCGCCACTGCCAGGCCACCTTCGGAGCAGTCGTGGGCCGAACGAACCAGCCCCGATTGTACCAGATGCAAAAGGCTTGACTGCAGTTCCTTCTCAAACTGAAGATCAAGAGCAGGAACGGGGCCTCTGGTCTGTTTGTAGACCGTGTGAATGTATTCCGATGCCCCCAGTTCTTCTTTGTTCCGGCCGATGAGCACGACGGCATCACCGTCCTGTTGGAACCACTGGCAGGTAATGTGGTCGACATCTTCAATCAGGCCGACCATGCCGATGACCGGCGAAGGGAAGACCGCCCGTTCGGGGTCTTCGTTATAAAACGAGACATTACCACCCGTTACCGGCGTCTCGAACACGCGGCAGGCCTCGCCCATACCGGCGACGGCCTCGGCAAAGCCGTAGTATATCTCCGGCTTGTAGGGATTGCCGAAATTGAGGCAGTTGGTAACAGCCAAAGGCTTGCCGCCCGAGCAGACGATGTTGCGGGCCGCCTCGGCCACCGCGCTTCGGGCCCCCAGGCGCGGGTTGGTATAACAATAGCGCCCGTTGCAGTCGGTGGTCAGGGCCAGCGCCTTGCGTGTCTTTCGCACTCGGAGAACGGCGGCATCGGAACCCGGCCCGACCGCCGTATTCGTCCGCACCATCGAATCATACTGGTCGAACACCCATCCCTTATGGCAGATATTCGGTGCGGCCAGCATCGTCACGAGCACCTCGTTCCAGTCTTTATCGAGCGCGTAATCGTCAAGATTGATTTTCTGCAGTTCGTCCATATAGGCGGGACATTTTGTCTCACGTTGGTATACCGGGGCGCCGCCGCCCAGGACCAGCACGTCGGAGGGAATCTGCGAAACCACCTGGCCGTTGAGCCTGGCCGTCATCAGGCCGTCGTCGGTAACCTCGCCGACGATAGTCGAGTCCAGACCCCACTTGTCAAAAATCTCCGTCACGCGCGCTTCGTTACCTTTCTTGACACACACCAGCATGCGTTCCTGAGATTCCGAGAGAAGAATTTCATACGGAATCATACCGGTTTCGCGAACCGGCACTTTCTCGATGTTCAAAAGGATTCCGGATTCTCCCTTGGCCGACATCTCCGAGGACGAACACGTTAACCCGGCGGCACCCATATCCTGGATGCCCACAATCAAATCCTCTCTAATAATCTCCAGCGTCGCTTCCAGCAGCAGTTTCTCTGTGAAGGGATCGCCTATCTGGACCGAGGGGCGTCTTTCCTCGGAGGCCTCGCTGAGTTCCTCGGAGGCAAAGGTGGCCCCGTGGATGCCGTCGCGGCCGGTTTTGGAACCGACCATCATGACCGGGTTGCCCTTGCCCTGGGCCACCGCCGAGGCCATCTCGCCGGCCTTGACGATTCCCACCGCCATAGCATTAATCAGCGGGTTGCCGGTATAGGATTCATCGAAATAAACCTCGCCCGCCACCGTAGGTACGCCGAACGAATTACCGTAATCGCCGATACCGCGCACTACGCCGTCCACGAGATAGCGTACGCGGGAATTCTCCGGCAGGCCAAAACGCAGTGAATTAAGTGCGGCAATCGGCCGTGCCCCCATAGTGAAAATATCGCGAAGGATGCCGCCCACGCCGGTGGCCGCCCCTTGGTATGGTTCCACCGCCGAGGGATGATTGTGCGACTCGATCTTGAATACCACCGCCAGGCCGTCGCCGATATCCACCGCCCCGGCGTTTTCTTCGCCGGCCTTGGCCAGAAGGTTCTCACCCTCGCGCGGCAGGGTCTTGAGCAGGGCTATGGAATTCTTGTATGAGCAGTGCTCCGACCACATTACGGAAAAGATGCCCAACTCGGTGTAAGTCGGTTCGCGCCCCAGGATCTGCCTGATTCGGGCGTATTCCTCGTCATTCAGGCCGTGGCTTTTGACCATCTCCAGCGTGACTTCCGGCTGCTTGTAGGTATTGCTCATTGATACTCCTTCGCGTCAAAAGGAGAATATAGGCCCCCGCCGGGCGGCGGTCAAATGATATGTAAATCAAAATACGCCGGCGGGCCCTCAATGCCGGTGGTGCCCCTGATGCCGGCCGCCACAGTCTGTAAACCGGCTTAAAAGGACAGACTCATCTTGCCGTATTTGGTGTTGTCGACAGCGCTGCCGTCCTTGTCCCATTTGGCGAAGTCGTAAGAAACGTCCACGTGGTCAAGCACGTACGCCAAAATCGGATTGGCTGTCTCGATCCGGTCCAGCGCTCTCAACAGGCTTAGAACACCTCTCAGTCGGAACCCGTAGCCGGAAGTGCTGATAGACCCGTCGTCGAAAGCTCGCTCGTAGTCCCCATTGCGATAATAGAAGAAACCGAGAAGACCCAACTCAATGCCGTTGTATTTCGTCTTGTAGGAACGCCTGACCAGATCTCTTTCGGTCTCCTCAGAATACCTGACAGAAACCAGCGGCGCCTCCACCAGCTTCAATCCCAGATACAGCGATGGTCCGTTGCGGCTGATTTTCGGAAGCGCATCCGTCTGGGCGGCGTCGATATAGGCTAAATCGTCGCCAACATTTGCCCGGACGTGTG
>CBFCYQ010000344.1:0-2841 GCA_965602205.1 uncultured bacterium
TGCTCACCGCCCGCCGGCAGGACAAACTTTCGCGGAAAAACCCGTATCCACGCGGCGGCCGACCGGGGATCGATACTTACCGAGTCCTGCAGCCGGACGCTGACATTGCCGAGGCTGTCCGATTCGGGGATTCCGAAACTCAGATAGATTGAAATCTCCTTGGGCTTGTCGGAGGGATTCTGGATAGTCAGACGGCCGGTGCGGTCGCGCTCGCTCAGGTAAACCGCCGTGGGCGCCACCAGCACACTGGCGGTCACATCAGCCACCAGTAAAAAGCACATGGGAAGCCACACCAGAGCGTGTCTTCCCATCTGTCTCGTCAGGAGACGAAAAACATTTGTTATGTCCATAACCGATTCCATCCTATGTTGGCTCTGACTCCTCCGGCGTTTGTTTTCGGGGGTATGTCCTATGCCCCCCGCCGAACATGTCCGTGCGTGGACGGACAGGAGTCGCGTCTTTCAGTCCATTAATTTCCCGTATAGGCGACCGTCAAAACGATATCGGCGCTGTAAGCATCGTTGCGCTGGTCCACCGTCGGCCAGACCGTGCCACCCAGGTAGATGGCCGCGGTGCCGGCCGCGCCCGAAAGCTCAAACTCCGGAAGATTGTGCGGGTCAACATCGCCCGAATTCCCCAATCCCGGTGCTCCGGGAGTTCCCGGCAAAGTGTCGATGACGGCATCGGTGGTCGAGAACGCAATCACCAGCCGATCTTCATTGGTCGAGTTCCACAGGTAATCGGGAAGCTGCATATAAGCCGATATTTCCATGGTGGCAGCACCCGCGATTGAAAAAATACCCGAAGCTACGCCGGCGGCCAGGTCGACGTTGTTGGCGACGCTCTTGCGCACGCCCTGCATGACATCACCGAAAGCCAGCGCCTGAGTGGCCGTGACTGTCAGCATAGTCAGAACCGTCGCGGTGGCCGAACCCGTGGCCACATCCTGAGCCATAACGGTGCCAGGTCCTGTTAGCAGGATCACCACCACCGCGATGGCGATCAGGCTGCCAAGGCTCTTGTTGCTAAAACTGAATCTCATCTCTCATACCTCCGCAAGAGATCGTCTAAGCTCTCTCTTGCCTTATTGCAAATACATGTCAATTTCCAGTGTATGCTACGGTCAGAACGATATCTGCCGTATAGGCGTCGTTTCTCTGGTCGACCGTCGGCCAGACCGTACCACCCAGGTAGATCTTGGCCAGGCCGCCCACGTCATTGAGCGCAAACTCCGGCAGGTTATGCGGATCCTGGTCAACCGCACCCAGTCCGGCCCCCGGGGTACCGGGAGTTCCGGCGGCAGTGGTGTCGATCAAGCCGTCTGTGGTAGAGAAAGCTATCACCAGCCGGTCTTCGTTGGTCGAGTTCCAGAGGTAGTCCGGAAGCTGCAGGTAGCAGGAGATTTCCGTGCTGACCGCACCGTTGATGGTGAAGATTCCCGAACTCACGCCGGCGGCATCGTCGACGTTCTTGGCGATCACCTTACGGACACCCTGCATAACGTCGCCGAATTTCAACGGCATGGTCGCGGTCACCGTGAGCATGGTCAGGACGGTAGCCGTCGCCTGCCCAACCGCAACATCCTGAGCCTGGATAGAGGCAGAACCCATAAGGCAGCCAACCAGGGCCACAATCACGATCAGTCTGCAAACCGACTTCATCCTTGAATGGTTTTGCATCGTCAACTCCTCCTTATTATCCTTTGTTCAGATTCTGGTCTTTTCATTACATCACAACGCTTTCTCTCTGTTTAATCGTCATACAGTGCAGATTCTTAACAGGCTTCAGCCACAAAATTCGCAGATTGCAATTGCCGGATGGAATATGCTCGAAAAAGCGGGGGGCGATTCCCACACCACTGTTTCACTTTACCACAGCTTGCCTGAATAAAGACGCGTTTGTCTGGATTGACAGGCTGGCCGGACTAAGTGATTGAAAAATAGCGGATTAGCGTCGCCCCAAGCAAAAAAAAGGGCCTGGCGGCCCTCGCTAAGTCACTTGAGATGAATTGAGAGAACTAATTCCCGTTATATGCCACGCTCACAATTATGTCACCGGCATAGTCCCCGGCTGCCTGGTCGACGGTCGGAGTCACTTTCCCGCCCAGATAAATGTTGGTCTGACCGGCGGTTCCGATCACATATGGCGCGGCCATATTGTAGGGGTTCTGGTCGATCCAGCCGTCGCCGCCAACCACGGTCGACGGGGTCGCCACCGTTGTATCGACGGTGGCGTCGGTGGTGGAGAACGAGATATTCAACCGGTCCGAGCCGTCCGGCAAGGACAGGTAGGTAGGCAGAACCATGTATATAGAGATACCGCGGCTCGGGGCCCCCAGAATCTGAAATATGCCCGAAGAATCATCGTCGGTATTCGGCATAATCTTGGACACTCCCTGCAGCAGTTCTCCGAACTGGAGGTCCTGAAAGGCAATCACCTGCAGACCGGCCAGGACCGTCGCGGTGGCTTCACCGGTGGTGACGTCCTGAGCCGGAGCTTCGCGGCTCAGTAAGCTCAGCAGCAGCCCGAACACAACAAGCGTCGATAGTCTGGTCCATGCAGCGGTCAATCTCATTTACGGCCTCCTCCGGAGAAAAGCTCAAATGCCCGGCGTGACGTCGATATGTTTATCTCCACGCATACTTCATAAATCGCCAATCGGCGGAGAGTTATTACGATTGGGAGGAAAACCGGGATGAGGGAGCGACAAGATTGCTTCAGAGTTGAGCAAACTGTGGGATGAAATCTATATTTAGTTGCTTGTGGTGTCCACGCGGATGACAATGTCCGCCTGGTAATTGCCGGCCGGCTGGACGATCGCCGGCACGACCTTGCCGCCCA
>CBFCYQ010000345.1:0-2836 GCA_965602205.1 uncultured bacterium
CCGCGCGCCGGGAACTGAAAATACGCAAAGGAGCGGTTTATCGACGAGACGACATTCTTCGCAGTCAGCGGCGCCTTTTCGAATCAGGTTACTTCACTACCTTTCAGTTAAGCCAGGCCGATACTCTGACCGACCGTCTGCAGCCGGACTTTGTCCTACGGGTGCGCGAACGCAAACCGCTTTACATTTCCTTCGAGACCGGCGCCGCCCAGTCTCAGGAGCGCGACCTGGAGTGGAGTTTTTCCCCAGCCTTCGGTAAGCGAAACCTATGGGGTTCGCGACGGCTGGATCTTCTGGCCGACTACTCCTTCAGCGTCGGCCGCGACACCCGGCTCCTGACCCACCGGTATCAGGTGCGATTCACGGAACCCTGGCTTCTGGGGATTCGAATGCCGCTGTCACTGAGCGGCGAGTTGAATCCCCGGCTCAAGGACCCGACCCAGAACTTTGACAAACAGTCGTGGGTCGTGGCCGCCGCCACCACCAAGCGGTTCGGCATCAAGATAAAGGCCAATCTCGGTTTCGAATATCAGTCGGTCGAGATAAGTGGCGTGCCGGAAGACCAGGTCCCGTTGATCAAAAGCCAGGAAGGTATATCGGCCCGTCGCAAACTGTACTTCAATATCCGGCGCGACAGCCGCGAGGACCTTTTTATTCCCCGGTCAGGCTCGGTGACCGATTTCTCCGCCGAGTTTTTCGGCGGCTTTCTCGGCGGCGACGAAAACTTCTTCCGGTTTCAGACCGGCTGGTCCCGCTACCAGATATTCTGGCCCGGTTGGATCGCCGCTACGCGTTTCCGGGTCGGCTGGACCGAGGAGTTTGGGGCCTCGGAATTCGTTCCCTCGGACGAGTTGCTTTATACAGGCGGGGCCAACAGTATCCGTGGCTTCAAAGAGAATACCCTCGGGCCGCTACTGCCCGATGGCAGCCCCAAGGGGGCCCGCCTGATTTTGATTTTCAACCAGGAATTCCGCTGGAAGACCCTCCAGATATTCTCGGTCATTCCCGTGCTGGATGACCTGTTCAGGGCCCTGCCGTTCTGGCAGTCGGTTTTCTTCGACGCTGGTAACGGCTTCGACAGCCGCAGTGATTTCTCTCTGGAGGACCTCGCCTTCAGCTATGGTACGGGCGTTCAAATCGCCTCCCCGGCCGGTCCGATCCGTCTGGACTACGCCCGGCGTATCAAGACCGATAAAATCGACTTTGCTTCCCGCTGGCATTTTACTATATTATATGCCTTTTAGAGATCCTCGGCGTGAACAATCGTTGGGCTGCGGTGTTGCGTAGGTAAGATTGGCTGACCAGTGAACCGGCAGGAGACGCTACGAATGGAAAGTGTATATCTCGATTACAACGCCACTACGCCGATCGACCCCGAAGTGGTCGAGACGATGTTGCCGTACCTGACCGGAGGTTTTGGCAATGCCAGTTCGGTACACCAGTACGGGCGGGACGCCAAGGTGGCGCTCGAGAACTCAAGAGAACAAATAGCATCGATCATAAACTGCGAACCGTCCGAACTCTACTTTACATCGGGCGGCACCGAATCGGACAATATCGCGATCATCGGAACGACCTACCAGCTCAGGAAGAAGAAAAGGCATCTTATTGTCGGCGCCGCCGAACACCACGCTGTTTTGCACCCCGCCGAGCACCTGCACAAGAAGGAGGGCTTTGGCCTGGACCTTCTGCCGGTTGACGACGAAGGTTTCGCTTCCCCCCGGCAACTGGCCGAGCTTATCGGAGATGATACGGCCCTGGTCAGTTTCATGCACGCGAACAACGAAACGGGCACGATTGAGGACATTAAGACCCTCGCCGATATCGCGCACCAGAAGGGCGTCCTTTTCCACACGGATGCCGTGCAGTCCACCGGCAAAATCAAAGTCGATGTAAAAGACCTCGGGGTCGACCTGCTTTCGCTGACGGGTCACAAGATATACGGACCCAAGGGGGTGGGGGCGCTGGTCGTTCGCCAGGGTGTCAAGATTGCACCCCTGTTTTTCGGTGGTTCCCATGAACGGAAACGACGGCCCGGCACCGAAAACGTCGCTGCTGTTGTCGGCCTGGCCAAAACGCTCGAAATCGCCGAAAAGCGCCGCGAGGTCGATTTCAAAAAACTCTCCGAGTTGGCCGATTATTTTATCGATTCCGCCGGTGAGCGTATCCCCGATGTCTACTTCAACGGTTCCCGGCAGCGGCGCATACCGCAGACGGTGAACCTGTCGTTTGAGGGCATCGAAGGCGAGTCGATCGTCCTGTCGCTGGACATGAAAAACATTGCCGTCTCATCCGGCTCGGCCTGTACCTCCGGTGTGACCGAACCCTCGCACGTTCTGATGGCGATGGGCAAGCCGGCCGTGGTCAGCCAGGGAGCGGTGCGTTTCTCGATGGGGCGCTCCACCACGAAAGAACAGTTGGACTACGTCCTGGCCGAACTGCCGCCGATTATCGAGCGCCTGCGGGACATGTCCCCGGTGTATGACCGCTAAGCGATATATCGTATCTCATGCCTGAAAAAGTTCTCGTTGCCATGTCGGGCGGCGTCGATTCCTCGGTCGCCGCATTGCTTCTGAAAGAGCAGGGCTACGATGTCGTCGGGGCCCATATGAAGCTCTGGGACTACGTCGACGTCGGCGGCGACATCTACAAAGACGGCCGCTGCTGCACGATCGATTCCATTACCGACTGCCGGATGGTCTGCGACGCTATCGGCGCGCCGTTCTACGTCCTCAATATGTCCGCCAGGTTCTCCGAAAAAGTAATCGAGAATTTCGTCTCCGAGTACAAATCCGGCCGCACGCCCAATCCCTGCGTCATCTGCAACTCCGATATC
>CBFCYQ010000346.1:0-2833 GCA_965602205.1 uncultured bacterium
CCCTTCCTGGCTGACGTTTATCGGCCATCTGAAAGACAGTTTATGGAGCATTGATCTTTTTCTTAGCGAGTCTATTTTGCTCAAGACGCACTGGGTACTTGTTGTCATGGGCCAATTCACCAGGCGCGGGCGTAACGATCCATGTACCTGTGGCAGCGACAAGAAATACAAAAAAGGTTGCCTTCAATGACGCTGGGGTGATCACGATTTGGCGAGTCCGGCACTGTCAGATGAAAGTTAATTCCCCGCCAAGCAGACATTGCTTTTTGCAGTGCAATAAACCGCCTTCAACACGAAGCATCGACTGAAGAAATAGGCAAGTCAGATCTTACCCGGCACGCAAACCAAGAGTGGGTTGAACCCCAAATTGCATGCCGTTACCGATGCGCTTGCCCCCAATTCGGATGTTACTGAGAGCCGGTAGCGTCAGAGATTACGTCGGGGCGTAGGTGCTTCTTGCGTCCCGTGGGAAGCCGCTTACGCCGTCATTCGGGTCAACCGTTTTGCGGCCGCGCGGAATGGTGGAGGACGCGGCATTCACCAAGGATAAAGATCGGCCGGGTATGCTTACCCTTCTTGTTGGGGATGTGCCCAATGCCGGCGCCGGTCAGGATGGTGCCCGGCGGACAGTTCCACGTAAAGGTTTTTACCAACAACGGCTTTGCCGGCGGCACCCGCTTGGTCACCTGTGCATTTGCGACGCTCCGGCCCGCTTGCCCTGCATTCCAAATCTCGGCGGCGGTCTGATTGATCAGCGCAACTTGAAGCAAGCCCTCCTTGATATGCAGTTGATTCTGGATTTCAAGAAACCCGAAAGACAGCTTGTTTTCGTCGATGATTGTGTAGTGGAGCTGCCCGTCCTTTTCGAAATTGAAAAGAAACGGAAGCTTTACCCTCTCTGCACCGAGAGTTCCATCTTTGAGGAGCTTTCGGCATGAAATGCGGAAAGATTCCCAGGTTCGATTATTCACCTCTTTGATGAAGAGTCCTTCAAGGACGCCATTGGGATATGCATCGAGACATGTCGTGACATCAGTAACATCGACCTTGTCTTTCACGAAATTTATGTCGTTGCAGGCAACCCAGAAACTTCCGGAAAAGCCGTCCTTGATCGGGATGGGTGTATCTTTAGGCACACACCCAGCGACGATATTGAGGCCGTTTGTTCCGTCGATCGGTCCCTTCGCGACCGAGTAACCCTCGCGCAGCAGTTGCGGCGATGCCTCCGGAAGTTTCCACCCCCCCGGTATACGCGGTTCATTGTCGATCCCCTTCGCATCCACATCGACCGGGGCCTTTAGCTTATGGAGTTCCGTTTCGCCCGATGTCTGCGCCAGCAGAGGGTCTCCTGAGACAATAAATAAGAAGAATACGAGCGAGATCAGAAGCGTCATCGTAGTAGTCTTTTTCGAAAGGTCCATTTCGCACCTCGTAGTAGTCTGTCTCCCGTCTGGCCGCAGTTACCTGAAGCATCAGGGCCGGCGGGAGAGGTGACCTCGATCTGCGCCCGTCCGCCGGATCCGACGGCCTAATGCTTTGAAATGCACGGCTCCGATCTCGTGAAAGGCAATATATACACTATTGCCAGCGGCAATGTAAGAGTGCGCCACTGCAACTGAAATTGACCCACCCTTCATTAACCTCAGTCCCCACAACGGGTTGGGTATAGGCGGAACAAACGCCCTTTTCATCACTGGTCAACGAATCATCCGCGGGTAACGAAGAGACCTGCGCCGCGCCACCGCTGCGAAACCTTGCCCGATTGCGCACTCACTATCCAACCATGCGCCCTCGCCCGTACCACTCCCCCAGGGGGTCTTCTCTTCCGCCTTTGGCGGAATTCACCTTGTGTACGGCTACCCCGGGCGTCAGGCCAACCGGGAGCCTGGCTCTCCTTATAGGTCAGGCGCAGGCGTTTGGCTTTTTGCCTTCGGAATTCGCGGCCGAGGTACTCGAGCTTGACCACCGTTTTGAGCTGTTCGGGAAGGGCTGCCACCAGGCGGTCGACGTGCTCGGCGGTTTCGTCGCTGGGTATGATCCGGGTTCAGTACTCCTGCCGTATGGCCACCGCTGTCGATCCCTCTACGATGTAACGATGCAGGATAGTACGGCGAATCCCTAGACCAGCATCAGCGCGGTAGGCGCTCCAGCGGGCCCAGGTGGCCAGTAACGCGTCGGTCTCTGTCGGCGTGGCAGCTCCTGCTTTGGTAGGATAATTCCTGACCATTTTGGTCAGATGACCAGGTTCGCACCCCAGTCGGACCGTTTAGCCCGGCAGCAATACCAACCCGATTAACACCCGTTCTAAAAGCAATGTACCGGTCGCTATCCTAACGACTGAGGAGTTCGACGCCAGCACGGTTGATGCCACGACTGTTCTATTTGGTCCCGACGCTACAACGCCTGTTGAGTATCGCCTGGAAGACGTTGATGATGACGGCGACTGGATTTTGCTATTGCACTTCAAAACCCAAGAGACTGGCATTGCCTGCGGTGACACGGAAGCCACTCTAACAGGTCACACGCTCGATGGCGTAGCGATAAGCGGTGCTGATTCCGTTAAGACCGTCGGTTGCAAGAAGAGGCACCATCATCGCCACCACAAGCATGATGATCGAGACTATGACAAGGACGATCAAGGGAAGGATCACGATAAGGATTAGCGAAACTTAAAAGCGGTAGGAATCAAGCATGCGGCGCGTATGGTGCAAATATTCGTACGAACCGTATGATATTGATATCAGACAATATTGCGGATAATCTGTTCGTGCAATGATTCAGGCCATACAACCCTCCCACCTCCTCGCAATCGCCCTGGCCGGCTGGCTTAACC
>CBFCYQ010000347.1:0-2822 GCA_965602205.1 uncultured bacterium
GGCTGTCCATGACCGCCACACCGGCAGTAGCCAAAAACAAACGCGTAATCACGCTGATCGAGATGGGTGACCTGCACGGGACCCTGGTGCCGCATGCCGCGGTACTTAAGAACGGCGACGGGACGGAACGGCAGGTCTCCAGCGCGGGCGGCCTTGCCAGGCTCAAGACCGTCGTTGATGCGATTCGTGCCGAGAATCCCGAGAACCTGTTGCTGTCCTGCGGCGATCTGACCCATGGCAGCGCGGAGACCCTGTTTACAGTTGGCGATGCCATGATCAAGGCGATGAACGCCTTCGACATCGACGTGTTCACGCCTGGCAACTGGGATTTCGGTTACGGTCCCGCCGTGTTCCGCAACCGGTTTACGAGTTTCGGGCCGAAGCCGCCCGTGCCGCCGAACGTCGCGGTGATGGCGGGCTATATCGACTGCAACGGCGTCAACGATACCTGCACGGAGGAGAAAGGCATCATCAAGGCCGACTTCCCTTCCGTGGCCATCAATCTGTATAACGCCCCCCCCATACCGGAACCGCTGCAGGGCCAGCGGGTGCTGGACGCCTACAGGATGTTCGAGCGCGGCGGAGTGAACATCGCAGTGATCGGGATCACCGCATCAATCGTCCCGCAGCAGGCCGACGTGTTCAATATCGGCCTGCGTTTCACACAGGGCGTCGAGGAACTAACTGACATCCTTGCGGAGGTCAAAGCAGCCGGTGCAGACCTCATTGTGGTGCAGTCCGAGCTCGGTATGTCGCAGAACATCGACATTGCGCAAAGTTTCAAGGACATCGATGTCATGTACTCGGCCCATACCCATGAAATCACACTGGGTGCCCTGCTGGCCGATGCAGACGGCGTGACCGCAACCACTCCCGGGCTGCCGCTGAGCGGTGCCGAGAAGAGCCGCCTTGCCCGGGGTGCGGCGATCGTTGTGGAAACCAACCGCGACATGTACGTTGGCCGTCTTGATGTGCGTGTCGCCGGCGGCAAGGTAATCGACTTCGAGTGGCAGGCCATCCCGGTTGATGACACCGTACCCGCTGATCCGGATATGGCGAACATAGTTGCAGAGCTGGAGGAAGGCTTTGTTAAAGGTGACGACGGTCTCGTCGATGCACATGTCTTCCTGCCGGGTGCTTTCTGCAACCCCGGCTGTGGGGCACCGGGGGAGCGTGGTCATTATCTGACCGAGGACCTGGACACCACTGTGGTCGGAGAAACCGATACCCTGCTGCTGCGCCACCATGTGTTGGAGGACACGCTCAATAACTGGTTGGCGGATGCTATACGCGTCGAAACCAACGCTGTAGTCGCCAGCAGCGGCGTCGATCCGTGGGGCGGCGTGGACATTTCGATGAGCAACGGTTTCCGCTTCGGCAATGCCGTACTGCCGAATACCCATATCACGTTGCGCGACCTGTACACTTGGTTCCCGGTCGGGCCTGCGGTGAATGTCGGCGAGTTTGCCGGGCAGACCATCGAGGCCAGCCTGGAGGAGATTCTGGCAGCCGTGTTCAACCGTAACCCCTTCCTGCAACGTGGCGGCTGGTACCTGGGGCTCGCCAACATGACCCAAGAGATCGACCTAGACAACCGCCCTTTCAGCAGTTCGAGCGGCAGGATCGTTGAGACACGGATCGGGGGCGCACCACTCGACACCAGCAAGCGCTATGTGTTCGCCTCTTGCTATGCGCACGGCGATGCGATCGACCGAGTTTGCCGCACGGGTGGGGGGTCGGACCACCTGTTTTTCGAACTTGCCGATGCGACGGATTACACCAGCGCGATCTCCATCGTCAACCCTGTCGACCCTCCGTCCCCGTTCCCCCCCGGCAGCCCGGTGAAACGTGTTGCGCCCTACAAATATGTACACCCCGTGCACCTGCTGCGGCGCCACCTGGACAGGATCGGGACTGTAGAGGATACAGTCTATGGCGTCGGGCGTGTAACGACGGTGGATTCTAGAAAACAAGTTGGGGGTAGCTACCCGATGGTACCGGCACCCGTGCCCGAACCCGACCCCACTTTTGTGCAGCCCCCGCAGGGTGCGGGCCCACTGTTCTTCTCCGGCAAGATCGGGGATTGAGCGGTACCTTCAGTTAATTACGAAAAACAGTGATGATTTGATGTTTCTGGCCTCTTGTCCCCTCCCGATCGGGAGGGGGTTTTTATGTTGGCGTAACCTGACTCGCTACCATGCTGTGGTCCCACCCATATTTTTCCTACTGCGAGTCTCAGTAGGTTCGGTTGCTGTGGGTCAATAGCTGTAATCGAACGACCACTTGCAGCATCAACTTGCCCTTCACCCGGATTCGGTGAATGACGTGTCCTGGCCGGTTATCACCCTTGCTGGCCCGCTCAATAATCGGGTCTCATGCTCCAGGCCAAACGCCGAAGTCGCGGTGACGTCGACTGTTTTCTCTCCCGAATAAAATCCGCCCTTTCGTTTTCCCCGCTCCAAAACGACCCGCTTCGTTAAAATCACCCGGTCTAATCGCGCATCATCGGATTCTGCCGCGTCAAGTCTGTGCACCTCGGGCTTCAGGGGGCCGGCGAAACAACCGCAGAGCATCAAAGCAAGGAAAGCAATCAGTAATAATCGGACAGCAACCATCATGGGTTGATCGTAGCAAGAAAGCCCATGAGATAGCAGTTCACCGGCCCGCGTTCCTGTGTCATGGAGCCGTTTTTCTTGCAGTGAACGGCAAGATCGCATATCGGTCCGAAAGACTGATTCTAAATAAGAATTCTCTGAACAGCGGAAGTCGACCCGTTGTAGCCCTTCGAGCTAATTGCCTGAACGGCAGGAAAGGCAGAGTAA
>CBFCYQ010000348.1:0-2817 GCA_965602205.1 uncultured bacterium
TCGATTGCCGGGATGGGCGCCGAATAATCCCAGTCCCCTGCGCTGCCCTTGGGTACGAGGACCACATTATCACGAAACTTGCCGTCTTCGGGAGCGAAAAGATCATGAGGAATGAGGTCGCGATAGGGCTCGGGGGTATACCGATAATTGCCATAGCAAAAACCACGAACCAGGGTATAGCCCCCATAGGGTTTCAGGGTATCGGCGATGCGGTTGACCATCGGGGGCCGAGGGTCGCCGTTCTGTTTTTCGGACCCCAGTTTCATCATATACCCGCCAAAATCGGGTACTCTGGCATAGATCTTGTCGGCCGTCTCTTGGTCGAGCGCCAGCAGGTAGCTTGGGCTCCAATAGAGTTTCATGCCGTAATCGCGCAAAATGTCGCCGAGAATCTCGACCTCATCGAGATGCTCGAGAAAATTGTCGCTGTAGTGCCAGTTGACCTCGCTCGGGCAGATGGCGTTCCAACCAACTGAGGCCATCATGCGCACCCAGTCGCGGACCAGCTTCGTATCGCCCGTACGTAACTCTTGCCAACTATAGATCGAGTCGTTTCTGCCGCCCCCGCGCCATTTGTCGCCAAAACATCCACGGAAGTACGACCAATGATCGACCATTCTGATCGGAATCTGAGGATTCTCGAGCACATCGAGTTTGCCAGAATCCTGCCCCAACTGTATGCGGCTAATCAGGTCGAATGTGCCGAAAATTACACCTGCAGGAACTTTTCCCGCAATGACCAGCGCTTTGTCACTACCATCGTCCACAGCCTTGATAATAAATCCATCTTCTTTTATCCGATCGAGTCCCAGCTTGTCGGCGTGCTCGCGAATCCAACTTGACGTTTTGGCTGTTCCCAGGATGACTTTAGGGCCGGAGATGGACTTCGTCTTAACTGAGGGCGTAAAGTCGAACATGGATTCTACCGCATCGGTCAACTCCGATGCAGCCGTCTGAACGGTCGGATTAGAACCTTCAGCGACTATGCTTTTGAACAGATTCTCGCCAAGCCTCTCGGAGGGAGTATTGTACTGCAGCCACGCGCTGTAGAGGGTGTGGTCCTCCTTTCGGTACTTGTATGTGTCTACTTCTCTATCTGTGGGAATCGTGTCCCGCCGGTTTGCATAGACCGATTTAGTCGAATTGTATATTTTGCGCATATCAGCATCGGTCAGCACCCTGTTGTAGATGCGCAGATCGTCCATGAATCCGATAAAGCCTTCCCCTGTGGAAATCTCCGTCAGACCCTCACGTCGAAGGGCTTCAGTGTCCACCATCGACAGGTCAACGACCGAGATAAGCTCGCCGTCCCGCCACCCGGTGATCCTTTTGTTCTGATCATCGTAAGCCACGGCGAAAAGATGCCATACAGAATCGTCTACCGAAGCCTTTGGATGCCCATAGAAGGCCCATTCGCGCATGTCGTACTTCGGCCAGTCGTAATCCAGGATCAGGTCCCAATACCTGAAGTCATCTTCGCCGGCAAAACGCACCTGAAAGTCGCCCCGATAAGCATTAATCTCAACAGCGCTATTGTCATATTTCACAAGGGTGTTTCTACCCGTGACGGTGTTCAGCCAGAAGCATATCGTGCCGCGCGAAATGGCCAGAGGCGAGTCCTCGGATGCCGGAATCCGCATCGGCTTGGCGTCGGGCATAAATCGAATACATGCATGCCCTTTACCGAGAGAATAAATAGTCCCGCCTTCCAGCACGGCGTCGTTGCCGTTGCCGGAAAGGTCCTTGCCCGTGCCATCATCAAAATCCCATCGGCCCACGAGGCCTTCCAGTTCTTCAGCGGCCAGCGCAGCCCGCGAGTCGACAATCGTGAAAAAAAAGGTAAGAACAATCGCCATTGCTGCAAAGAGAGCGTATCGAGATTTCATGAAACTCCTTTATTTTGACTTTCTTTTTCAACGAAACGTCGGCGCCGTGGTGTCAGGGCCGGAAGTTTGTCAATCTGATCTGTTTGCCTTCGTCGTCGTATACCACGTCGGCTTTAGCGCCGATAATCTTGACTTGAGCCTCCGGTTTTTCCGGCCCGCCGTCGAACTCGCTTTTTCGAGTCCCTCTGTACGAGAACAGCACCAGATCCCCGTTAGCAGCATAGTCATAAGCGGAAACGTCGACGACAAGGTGCTCGCCCATATAGGCGTCGAGATTCAGGTCCTGGCATTGTATGGGCGTCACGCCGCCTTTGTGGGCAACGAACTTAGTCGTCGTATTGCCTTCGCCGTCGCCTGTTCGGTACTCTCCCCTGACATTTATCGACTTGATCTTGCCTTGGCTGTCGTCAACAACAAACATCCCCTCGTTGAGGCTTAACTTGCCGCAGCTAAACGATCCGCCTTCGATTACATAATGGCCGGTCGTGGTGTCGATGTCCAGGTTGCTGTCGATTTCAACGGTTCCGCCGAGTTGCTTCGCCACGCTGTTGGTCCGATCTACGATTAGCGGCCCCTTGATCTTGAGCGTGTAGCTGTCAGGAATGATAAAGGTCGATTGCTCATAGACCCGGACCTCGAACTCACCGTCGATATCGCGATCAAGCGTCACTGTAACACCGTCCTTAACTACCCGGCTCTTTCCGATCAATACCCGCTCGTCTATCTTATCGTCGGGCAGGCGGTCGGCGTCGTCGCCGGTCCATTTCAGGCGCGCCCCGTCGCGTCCGGTCTCCCAGTTGGAAGGGTTGCTCCACTTTCCGCTGCGCCTGGGGGCGATAGACGCCGTTCCTTCCTGCTCTTTTTCCTCGGGGGGCATCATCGGCGGGCTGGTGGGCTGAAGCTCGCCGGCGATAACGACATTGTCGAGCAC
>CBFCYQ010000349.1:0-2816 GCA_965602205.1 uncultured bacterium
CTCTCCAGACGGAGGCCGTTTCCGCATCGTAACACACCTCCACCATACGCGTATCCGTAAAGGCGCGGTCGCGAATGAAGCGGGGTGCGACCGCCAGGGAGAAGTTGGGACTGCTGGCGGCATGGATAACAAACGTCTTGCGGCCGTCCCGTATAATGGGCCTGCCCCGGTATTCGGCCGAGGGTTGCCGATCGGGATTGGTAATGTCGGTGAAAACCGTGTCCGCTGCCGGTTTCGGCAGGATGCCAAGATGTTCTCTGTCGTTGAGCAGTCTTCCGGCGGCGGCGAGAGTATAAGCCGAGTCAAGGCGAAGCACAACGTTGTAGTCGGCGAACTCGCCTGCGGTTTCAACCAGGGATGCATCCCTGTTATGATGCCACTTGCCGTTCTTGTACACGCTCAGCAACGGGTACCAGCCGCTCAAATGAGTGCAGCCGGCCTTTTGTCCCACCGGCCTCACCCGTGAGGCAAAGGCTATCAGAAAAGACGCCCGCTCATCCGGGACCAGCGGCTGTGGCAAGGCTATTTCAATCAGGTCACCATCAACATCTACCTCATCAGTCTCCAGTGGCACCCCCCGGTAGAGAATGGAGTCGATTCGGCAGTAAGGTCCGTCGGCTGTTGTATCGAAGGGAAAAGACACCTGTCTGCCATGATTTATCGGCACCTGCAGCCGGATTTCGGTAAGAGTGTCCGGAGAGGCGTTGCGGTAATCCAGGTCCAGTTCGCCCCTGATAGAGAGATTCGCGGCATCTATCGTTGCCCTGATATTGTAGCTTGCGTTCGGGATGTTAGGCGGCGGTACGAGATGCCGATCCTGGTGCAACTGAGCGCCGGACGCTATCAACGGCAGCAAGAATATGAAGATGACTGATTTCTTCGCAGAACAAAACATTATAACTGGCGCTGTACCACTGCGGGTGTTACTCCGCGCGGATGGGTTAAGCCTACTTTTTCTTGAACAGGTCTTTCAGGAGGTCCTTGCCTTTTTCTTCGATGAGGTCTTTTTTGGCGCTCTCCAAAATAGAATTGTAGTCGATTTCCACGCTGGGTTTGTCGGTTGTGCCGCCAATCGAAAGCGGCAGCTTCACCCGCTTGACACTCTTATCAGACAGGATTCCGGCCAAACCGCCGATGAGTCCGCCCTTGGAGAGCAAATCCTGGGACCACTCCTGCGAGAGCAGTATCGAGCCTTCATAGTCCAGTTGTCCGCTGAAGGAGTAGTAGCCGCTCAGGTCAATATCGCCGACTTTGCCGAGGCTGGTATTGAGTTTATCCAGTTTGACTTTGCCATCCTTGACCTCGATGTTGGACATCAGTTCTTTGAGGCCCTGCTCCTTTTCAAACGATTTGCCGGCTGCCCCGGCCAGCTTGTTGATAGTCGAATAGAGCGCTCCCGAAGTAACCAGCCTGCCACTTTTCATGGAAGAAGTGCCGTTCATGGTCAGCGAATTAAGGAAGTCCTCGGCTTCCCAGCCCCGGGCGTTATAATTCCCGCTAAGATCGACTTTTCCAAAAAGATGGCCGCCGAACTTGGAAAATCGCGAGACAAAATCATCCGCTTCCACCTGTGTCGCCTGAAAAGTGCCCGTGTACCGGGGACTCTCGAAGTCGGCGAGGTCAATCGTGGTATTGCCCGATACACTCCCGCTGTATACTTTTCCGGTGACGTCATAGCACTCTATCTTGCGGTTGCGGATTTTAATTTTGCCGGAGATGTGATCAAATACCACGCGACTGTAGATCATCGTGTCGACCGTGAAAGTGCCATTACCATCGATATCGGGCAGAATCACCATAGAGATTGAATCGGCCGAGATTGCGGGGGTCTGCTCGGTGGCGGCACCGGGCACAGCTTCCGGAAGCAGCTTATCGACGTCGAACTTTTTCGAGGTAAGTGTGAAATTAAAGACCGGCCTTGTCATCTTGCTGCGGTCCAGCGTTTCAATCGGCAGCAAGTATGGACAGGGGTGCGACAGTTTGCCCGCAAAAGTCACGTCACTGGAGACGAACTGCGCCGTCATTTTGTCGATCTTGACCGTGTCGGGGACCAGCGACATACTGGCCTCGAAATGCCTGAGAGGTTCCGGCAGCAGCGAGTCGGTGTAGGAAGCATCCGTTATGGACAAAGTACCATACGGTTTGAAACCGGCATAATCGCCGGTGCTCCCTTTCACCTTCAGCTCCATCGAGGCCAGTCCGGTCAGTTCCGGGTGGCCCTTGGCGGGAAGAAACGCGTTCAGGAAGGCCAGGTTGATATCGCCACTGAGTTCACCGTCGACGGAGGGATGAATTGTCCTGGCCTGAACTGAGTCCGCCATAAGATAGGGCACCAGATTGTCGAAGCGGCCGGAAAAGGCCAGATGGCCTGATTTGGTGCGGCTGGAGAACTGCCTGACGTTGACGACATCGTTGTCAAAGTAGACTTCGAGCGAAAAATCGTCGACCGGTTCCGGCATCAGATTGGAATTGTAGGCCGCGTTTTTGACCGTAAGGTCACCTGAGAAGCGAAGATTTTTGTAATCGCCGGTCTTGCCGGAGAATTTCATGTCGAAGCGGGTGCCACCCGAAATATCATGATTGTCTTTGGCCGGTAAGAACGGCTTGAGATAGGCCAGGTCAAGACTGCCGGCCAATTCGCCGTTGACCAGCGGATCGTCGAAATTATCCACCGTCAGGTGCCCCTTGAGCGGCTCATTGTTGAAGGTGGCATCTTCCAGGTTCATTCTCAGATTATCCGGTTCAAAGTCAACCAGGGCCTTCTTGAGTTTCAGTTCGCCCTCGAGGTCTTTCTTCGACAGGCTCATATCGCTGAT
>CBFCYQ010000350.1:0-2808 GCA_965602205.1 uncultured bacterium
ACACGGCGTCATCGTCAAGAGAGATGCGGCTGTCGGCGGCCACCAGGTCTCCGCCTTTGGTCAGGACAAGCGGGTTTATCTCGACCAGTTTCGCATCGTACTTTTTGAATAGATTATAGAGGTTGACAATAATGGCCGCGCCGGCTCTGAGCAGACGACCGGGTATGCCGATTTGCTTCGCGATGCCGAGGGCCTCGAAAGTGTAAAACTCTTCGGAGATGTCGAGTGTTTTTTTGATTATCTTTTCCGGGTGCTTTTCGGCTGTTTCCTCGATGTCTACGCCGCCCTCGCCGGAGGCGATCACCACCAATTTATAGTTGGCCCGGTCGATAGTGACACCGATATAATATTCTTTTTCAATACCGAGTCTTGGTTCGATAAGCAGTGTTTTGACGGGGAAACCCTTGATTTTGAGTTCAAAAAGGCGCTCCGAAACGGTTTTGGCTTCATTGGCCCCGTCGGCGGGTTTGACCCCTCCCGCCTTGCCGCGTCCACCAGTGAGCACCTGCGCCTTCAAAATCGCCGGCTTTTTCATTTCACTCAGGACGGTGTAGGCTTCCTGGGGAGTCCCGGCCAGCCGGCCGGATGGTACGGGGATACTGAATTTTTTGAAAAGCTCTTTACCCTCGAATTCGTAGAGTCTCACGTTTGTAAATCCCTGAGCAAGATATGTTCTTTGGAGGCGCGGCGGGCGCCGGTTATTGGCGTTAATCTAACAGTTTGGAAATCATTGTCAACAGGAATCGACTCGGCTCATTTGATTGTAAGACAATATCTTAGGCTGGTCGCAAACGCTTTGTCGCGGGTCGCTGATGTTAAAACTTTACAAGGCGGCGAAGGCGCGCGAGCTTTCGGTTATTATAGGGAGAATCTATGGCGAGAATTGCTAACGGTCTTTTAATCGCAGTCATAGTCTCGATTTCGGCACAGGCGGTGGAATACAGCACGGTCTACCGGAAAAAAATGCCCGGGGCTGACGCCTTTGTTCACATCGACCCAATACTGGACATCTCCCACGAGTTGGCCGGTTTCGTCTTTTCCGACAGCGCCGGCAAACAGATACATATCGACTTGATATCGGGTGCGCGGACAAGAACGATCGACCTGGACGGATATCCGGTGAAATCTATCCATTTTTACAGCCCGGACCGGGACACTCTTTTCATATACTCGGCCATGGTGCGGTCCGACCACGGCTCCGGGGAGGTTCCCGCAATTGCCGGTATTACCATAACGGCCGACACGCTCGTCACGATGTTCTTCTCGCCTGAGTACTATTTCACGCAGGGGCTTGGCTCGGTACCCTATTACGACCTGCGCTTCAGCTACGATTTTATGCATAACGTCAGCGGGCTTCTGGTGTCACTGCGGATGCAGTTCGACAACCGGGATGCATCCCAGGGCCACAGCAGTGAAAATCTCTCGACAGCCTTCTGGTACTCGTTGGACTTATCACAACGTCTGGCCCGCGCAAAGGCTACCTGTCTGACGGTCGGTGACCTTTCCGGTGATTCCGTCGCGGAGTTTTGCACTTTCGACAACTACCGCTACTGGTACGACTTCAGGGACAGCGAAGATGATCCCAGTTACGGCAGTTACCGGAGGACGACCGTCGACGTGTCGGACCGGGGGGGCAACACATTGTATTCCTGGCACGCCATTGACGGTCTGACGCGTTCGATACTGATCGACAACTTTTTCCCCTCTCTGCCGAATTCCGAATTGATTTACTACGGTGACGCCGGGGATCCATTGGGTGAGCGCGCCGACCGGGTTTCACATGCCGCGTGTTACAGCTTCGCCGGTGACAGCACCGCCGAGTTGTGGTACTGCAAACTGTCCGACTACACACTCGATTATGTGTACTCCGGCGGGCATGTAATCGCCGGCATGCAACAGGGACAGCAGATCCTTTTCCTCGATTACTTGACGGGCAGGGTGGCTGATTCGGTGGTGCTCAACCGGGTACTGTGGAGTACATCCTTCTTCGAATCCGGGGAGCGACCCAGCCGGCTCAACCTGGCGGGCCGCTACGGTGATACGATAATCGTCTGTCAATTCGACGAGTTCACGGCCGGGCAGGTGCGGAACGCGGCCGCCGATCTGCCCCAGACTTTCGTCCTTTACCAGAATCACCCTAATCCCTTTAACAATGAGACAGTGATCACGTTTGGTAATGATGTTACTCAGCATCTGTCTTTGAAGATCTTCAATATCCTCGGCCAGGAAATCGCCACCCTTTATGACGGCGTTGCCTTCCCGGGCAGTTTCAATGTGTCGTGGAACGGTTATGACGGGTATGGCCGCGCCCAGGCAAGTGGAATATACTTCGCCCGACTGGAGTCGACCATCGATTCTCAGATAATCAAACTGATTTTCCTGAAGTAGATCAACGACCGGTTGCAGCGCTATCCTTGAGAATATCACCGGGATCAAAGCGGGAGATGACTCCGCCGTTGTGGAACTCCAGCCGCCGCACCGGTGGATTGGCGGCAGCGGCCTTTATGCATCGGTCGGGCGTGCCCGCTCCTGAAGGAAATGCTCCCTTGATGGCATCGAACGGCTTTCCGAAGAAATCGAAAACCTGCGTCGACATCATAAGTTTGTTGCCGGATTGGTCGGAGATGGTATTGTCGCTGCAGCTTTCCCACCAAAAGTAAACCGGTGTCACGGTATCCGGTATCCGCGAGCCCTCACCGCTTGAGAGAACCAGCTTCGCCAGGGTCGCCTCACGACCCAACACATAACAGACCGGATGTACGGAATCCGGTACCATTTCCGCGATGGCTACGACCTGCCAGAGGCTCT
>CBFCYQ010000351.1:0-2797 GCA_965602205.1 uncultured bacterium
GGCCCGGCATTTTTATCTGTCGAGTGATATCGCGCAGGTCGCCTCCCGGTTGGACACGGTGACCTATGCCCGCGACGAGATCGCCACGATTGTGGAAAGCCAGAACCGCTCGTTTGGCGCCACCGACCTGAGTCTCGAAAACATCTCGAAACTCCGTCAAAGCGATGCCCTCTGTCTCTTTTCCGGGCAGCAGGCCGGCCTGTTTACGGGTCCATTGCTCGTCATTATTAAGGCCATAGGTATCATCAAAGACGCCGAACGCTACTCTCAGCAACTGGGACGGCCGGTGATTCCCGTTTTCTGGATTGCCGGTGACGACCACGATTTTGAAGAGGTCAATCATACCTATGTGTTGGACCGGGCGGGTGAGCCGGTGCGGATCGCTTACGAAAAACCGCCTGACCTGGAGCTGCCCGTTTCCGAGGTGCGGTTTACCGACGGGGAGGCGCTGGAAAACGCCAAAAAACACCTGCTGGAGACATTACCGAATACCGATTTCAGTTGCGATCTGATGAAGCTGATTCAGTGCGCGTACACGGCGGAGGACACGTTCGTGACGGCGTTCGGCAAATTCATGACGGGTCTATTGGGGCAGTACGGTCTGGTGTTGTTTAGTCCCGGTGATGCCCGGGTCAAGCGCCTGGCAGTACCGCTATTTAAGTCTATTCTGGATAACTACGAGTCTCTTCAGAAGATCCTGGCCGAGACCAACCGCGAAATCCTCGACCGGGGTTATCACGTCCAGGTCGAGAAGAAGGAAAACGCCGCTCACCTGTTCTACAATCATGGCGGCCGCAGGCCGGTAATGCATGACGGCGAAAAGCTGGTCGTCGGCGACGAATCGTTCACGGTATCTCAGATGCGGGATCTTATCGAAAAGCATCCGGAACGTTTCTCGCCGGACGTCATGACACGGCCGATTCTGCAGTCGTATCTCTTTCCGGTCGTCAGTCAGAAGGGTGGTCCGGCTGAAATCGCTTACCTGGCTCAAATCAATCCGGTGTTCGAGGTGTTTGGGCTGGTTCCGCCGGTGCACCGAGCTCGGCCGACGGCGACCCTGCTGGAAAAACGCATCGAAAAGCTGATGGACGAATACGAAATTGAATTCGAACAACTGAGCGGTGATATCGAGCAAGTCGTCAACCGTGTTTTGGCCAGGTCGTTCCCCAGCGATATTGAGGCCAGGTTCGCGCAGTTACGGCAGGACGTTGAGCGCGGCTTCGGCGAATTCAGCAAGGAGACGCTGGAATTTGACCCTTCGCTGGAAGGTGTCGCCCGGCAGTCGCTCGGTAAGGTTGACTATACCCTGAAAGCCTTCGAAGGCAAGGTCTTCGCCGCGCACAAGAAGCGCTCCGGGGAAACGCGCGACCGTATCTACAAGGTCTGGCATGCTACCTTCCCCCACCGAAGCCTGCAGGAACGTTCCCTCAATATCACGTACTTCCTGGCCAAGTACGGATTTGATCTTGTACCGGCCCTGTATGATATGATAGATTGTGAGCAAAAAGCGCATCAGATAATCCATCTCGGTGAGCTGAATAAATAGATGGTTATTGGAATTACATGTTATCCCGTAGCCGGGGGGTCGGGCATTGTCGCCACGGAACTGGGGCAGCAACTGGCGGCGCGCGGTCACGAGGTTCATTTTGTGTCGTATGCCCTGCCGTTCCGCCTGGACAAATACGCCACGAATCTGATGTATCACGGTGTCGAGACGACCGCCTACCCGCTTTTCAAGTTTCCGCCATACACCCTGACCCTGGCAGCCAAAATGGCCGAAGTATCGCGGAACTTCAACCTGGACGTTCTGCACGTCCATTACGCTATCCCGCACGCTGCCTGCGCCTTTCTGGCCCGACAGCTCCTCGGGGCGGAGAGAGGCGGTCAGCCCAAAATCATTACCACTCTGCACGGCACCGACATAACTCTGGTGGGCTCGGATCCTTCCTTTTTCGATATCACGCGTTTTTCCATTCTTGCCTCTGACGGTATTACGGCTGTCTCGAAATACCTGGCTGATGAGACCACCGAGGTGTTCCGTATTGACAAAGAGATTCGGGTGGTGCACAACTTCTTTGACGAAAAACGTTTCAAGCCGACGACCTCCGAGTGCAGCCGCAAGGAATTTGTCAGTGAGGATGAGTTCCTTATAATGCACATATCCAATTTTCGACCGGTCAAACGGACGCTTGACGTTATTGACATCTTTGACAAGATCGCCTCGGAGGTGCCGGCCAGACTCGTTTTGATCGGCGAAGGTCCGGATACAATCCTGGCGCGAAGACAGGTGACCAAAAAGGGTCTTACTGACAGGGTCGTTTTCCTTGGCAACCAGAGCCGCGTCGAGGCCGTGCTGCCGTGTGCCGACCTGTTCCTGATACCTTCCGAGGAGGAGTCTTTCGGGTTGGCGGCACTGGAAGCCCTGGCCTGTGGTGTCCCTGTCATCGGCACCTCCGGCACCGGCCTGGTCGAGGTTGTCGATGACTTCAAGAACGGATTCCTTCTTCCGGTGGGCGATACTACCTCGATGGCGCGGGCGTCTGTATCTCTTCTGAAGAACGCAACCCGATTGGCTGAATTCAAGAAGACGGCCGCAGAAACCTCCGCCCGGAGGTTTGGCGCCGAAAAAGTAGTCACCGAGTACGAAACATACTACGAGGAAGTTCTGCATGGCTGAGACGACGCCACTCGATATACTGGCTATCGCGGCCCACCCGGACGACGTTGAGATCACGTGCGGCGGCACCCTCATCAAGATGGCCGGCATGGGCCGCAAGACAGGTGCTCTCGACCTGAC
>CBFCYQ010000352.1:0-2779 GCA_965602205.1 uncultured bacterium
GAGCGCATCAACGAAGTACGTGACCTGGCCGTGCGAACCAGGAAGCTTCTGGAAGAGAACGTCATTTACGTCGATTACGGCACCTACGCCAAGTATCGCCGCAAAATCAAGATGAACGACTAGGAGGTGAGCTGAGATGAGAGAAGTTTGTATTGTAGGCGTCGGACTGAGCAAATGGGGCGAAGTCTGGCGCATGTCACTGCGTGATCTTCACACCCAGGCGGCCCTCAAGGCAATGGCCGCCGCCGGTGTCGATCATCTCGACTCGCTTTATGTCGGGTGCATGACCGGCGGCCTCTTTGTCGGCCAGGAGCATCTGGCCTCGCTGTTGACCGATTACATGGGTATGGCCGGTTTGCCGGCGGTCCGAGTCGAATCGGCCTGCGCCTCGAGTGGTTTGGCGGTTCGCCTGGCCTTTATCGAGGTGGCTTCGGGCACTTCGGACATCGTTATGGCTTCCGGTGTCGAGAAGATGACCGATTGCTCGGGCGGCGACGCCACCTATGCGCTGGCTACGGCCGCCGACCAGGAATACGAAGTATTTAACGGGGCCACTTTCCCGGGTCTGTACGCCATGATGGCCACTGCCCACATGGCGAAGCACGGCACCACCCGGGAGATGCTCTCGGCGGTGGCCGTTAAGAACCACCATAACGGCTCGATGAATCCCGATGCGCAGTACCCGTTCAAGGTGTCGGCCGAACAGGTGGCTAAGTCGGTCATGATCGCCGACCCTCTGCACATACTTGACTGCTCGCCGATTACCGACGGGGCGGCGGCTGTGATCGTAACGACGGTCGATATCGCCAAAAAACTGGGCAAACCCTATGTGAAGATCATTGGCTCCGGAGTTGGCACGGACGCCATTCAACTGGCCCAGCGTGAGGATATGACTACGATCAAGGCGGCAACCCTTGCCGCCGGCCGTGCCTTCAAGATGGCCGGTAAGACGATTGCCGATGTCAATCTCGCCGAGGTCCACGACTGCTTCACGATAGCCGAGATCGCCGTTGCGGAATCGATCGGACGCTACAAACCCGGCCAGGCCGGCCCGGCGATACTCGCCGGTGAAACCGCTCTGGACGGCAAATTCCCGATGAACACGTCGGGTGGCCTGAAGTCCAAGGGTCACCCCGTTGGTGCTACCGGCGTGGCGCAAGTCATCGAAATATACAAGCAGTTGACCGGACAGGCCGAGAACGGTCGCCAGCTTGCCGGCTCGCCGAAGATCGGCATGACTCAGAATATGGGTGGCTCCGGCGGCTCATCGGTTGTGCACATTATGGAGGTGGCGTGATGACTATGTTCAGTTCCAGAATATGGAGAGAGTTTCCGCATCGTTACCGGCTCGAAGCCTCCAAATTCAAAAAGAGCGGGAAAACCTATTTCCCAAAGAGGATGGTTGATCCCGCAACCGGTGATACGGAACAGGAAACGGTGGTGCTACCGGATACGGGCAAGGTCGTCACGTATACCGTCATCCGCATCGCTCCCGAGCAGTGGAGTGATATTGCCCCGTATGCTCTGGCTATCGCCGAACTGACGGACGGCACACGCCTGATGGGGCAAGTGGTCGATTGCGCTGTGGACGATGTCAAAATCGGTATGGACGTGCGGATCGAGTTCCGCCGCGTTCAGTCTGAAGGACACGGCGGCGTTCTGAGCTACGGCTACAAGTTCGTGCCGAAGTGGTACTAAGACGGACACTGCCCGGCCGGCTACTGTCGGCGGGCAGTCTGTGTACGTTTTAGCTTATATATAAGCAGGGCGGGAGTGAGTGACTTCCGCCCTGTTTTTTCATACGCCTTTTTGGGGCAAAAGCTGTTTGACAACTTCCTGGTAGTACGGTTTCTCTTTCAGGCTGGCGTGGGAGCCGGGGAAAAAGACCACGCTCAGATGGGCCCAGGTGCCGCCGAAGCGGTTGAGAACTATCGAACAGCGCTGGTCATCGGTCAGCCGCGTGTTGTCAATCATGGGGAAGTCGAAGAAACCGACCCAGAATTCCGCCTCAACTTCGTCCTCGGGGTCGGTCGGCCGCGTAATCTCCAGGCGTATCTTGATCTCTTTCTTGACCGTGTCGGCTCCCAGGGAGGTGACCACGAAATGTCGTGTAATCGAGTCGACCTCGAGGTCAAACTCGTCCAACTCAATCCTGCCGACACGTCTGCTAATAAGGGGCTCCAGGTTGACACTCATGGCTTTGACGTCGCCGGCGCCTTTCAGCGCGGCCAGTTGCTTGCGCGTGATCTCCCTGGCTACCTTGTGCAGACGGTCAAGGTACTCAATCTTGACGCCAGGGCTGCCCCGGGCGCTATCCATAATCTGCTTTTCGAAATAGACAAAAAGCGGCTCGAGATTCAAAGACTCGTGAAAATTGTAGGAGAGCAGTTCCAGTTGCAGAATCCGGGCGTCCAGCGTGGCGGTGTCCGATTTCAGGAATGATTCAATGATGGAGCGGAACATATCCTTGCGGAGGGAGCTCTCGGCTTCCTCGCGGCGGGTGATAAGCTCCGTGTAGAGCCTGACACTCATCTCCTCGTTTTGCCGCCGCTCCATTAGTTCGTTTTCCCTTAACTGCTGTTCCTGCAGAAGGTCGTTGCCGAAGTATGCAAGAGCGGCCACGGCCAGGGCGGTAAACAGCCCACCGGCCGGTTTAAGGATTATACCACATTTGTCCCAGCGGTCCTTGGATGGTCGGCCTTTCTCAGTATCGGAGACGGATACCGTTCGGTTGTGTTCGTGCATGGTCCTCACTTGACAGTTAATGTGTACGTGCCGT
>CBFCYQ010000353.1:0-2768 GCA_965602205.1 uncultured bacterium
CGACAAGTATCCACTACCTTCCGTTCTGGAAGACCTGGGAAGAGGCGGCTGAGACAGATGAACGCGCCAAGCGGATAGTCGATAAATACCGACAGCGCCCGCTGGAAGAGCTCTACGATCTCGATAAGGACCCGCACGAAATGAACAACCTGATCGATAACCCTGAATATCAGGGTGTGTTACGTTCGCTAAAGAGGCAACTGGCTGATTGGCGGAAATCACAGGGAGACACAGTTCCCGTTAATGAAAAATATAGGTATCATGTCAATTAAATATGCGTGTGTGGTTAAGAGCGTGAGGAAATGTAAAACGATGATGCAACATAAAAAAACGAAAAAGAAGTTCATGATTGCGGCCGTGTTGATGACACTATCCCTGACTGCGCAGGCGGCGGAGCAGCCGATGAATATGATATTCATTCTGGCCGACGATCTGGGTATCTGTGATGTCACGGCATATGCCCGGCGCTTCACGGGTACGGCGGTTCAGGAAATGTATTACGAAACCCCGCATCTGGACCGTCTGGTATCGGAGGGCATGGCCTTTTCCCAGGCCTACGCGTGCCAGCTCTGTTCGCCCACCCGGGCCAGCCTGTTGACCGGTAAAAACGCGGCACGCGTGGGCGTGACCACGGCCACGCCCGGCAGTGTCAGAAGCTACTACAACCAAGGCATTGCCCCCCCTACAGGTTACCTGCCCCAAGATGCCCTCTACTGGGGGGACAATATCAGGGCCGAACAGGCCCTGGTCAATGGCTCGACCCTGCTGGCCCTCCCCGCCGGGCAACCGGGGGACCGGGCCCGGGATGAGATCACCCTGGCCGAGGCCCTGAAGCACTACCATTCGGCCTTTATCGGCAAGTGGCACCTGGGTGGCCACGGTGCCGAGGGCTGGCAGCCCCAGGACCAGGGTTTTGAGGAATTGTCCTATTTCGATGCCGGCGGATCCATTTATTTTAACTGGCGCAAACAGTGGAATCAGCGCCGCAAGATCCATGAGGGCATGCCCCAGGAACAGTTATGGATGGGCAAGACAGGACAGGATTTCGGCAAGACTTATCTGACCGATGAGCTGACCGAACACGCGGTGCAGTTCTTGAAGCAAAGGGCGTCCCAGAAACAAAAACAGCCCTTCTTCCTCTACTTCTGTCACTTCTCCGTGCACACGCCCATCCAGGCCAAGCAGGAGGACGTGGTGTATTTCCAGGACAAGCCGACCCGGGGATGGAACGGTCACGACAACCCTACCTACGCGGCCATGGTGCGGGCCCTGGATGATTCCGTGGGACGGATTTTGAATACGCTCGAGCAGACCGGTCTCGATGACAACACCCTCCTGGTCTTCATGAGCGATAACGGCGGCGTCATGTATGTCCAGGAGGGCCCGACTGACAATGCACCCTTTAAGGGCGGCAAGGCCATGCTGTTTGAGGGGGGCATTCGTGTACCCCTGGTCTTCCGCTGGAAGGGCCGGATTCAGGCCGGTCAGTGGTGTGACATTCCCGTGCATGCCACGGATCTGTTTCCCACGCTGCTGGACCTGGCCGGGTATGATGTGACTCCCCATATTGAGCTGGGCGGGATCGACGGTCGCAGCTTCAAGGGACTGTTGCGCGATCCGGAAAACAGACAGCGCTCCTACACGCGTGACACCTTCTTTTGGCACTATCCCTTCAACGTGATCGTCAAGCATCCGGACGACGGCGTGGCCCTGGCACCGCACTCGGCCATTCGGCAAGGAGATTACAAACTGATCCACGATTGGTCCGGGCGTCTCCTGCTGCACAATATCGTGCGGGATCCCTTTGAAAAACGGGATCTGTCCGAGGCCATGCCGGACAAGACGGACGCGTTGTTCGTGCGCTTGCATGATTGGCTGGATACGCGGGTGGACGTCAAATACCATCCCGCCCTGAATCCGAACTACCGTCCCGAGAAGGAAGCCCGTAGCCGTCCCTTTGTAGACCTGCGTGCGAAAGTCCTGGGGGCCGAGCGAGCGATTCGGAGCCCGCAAAGCGACTCTCGCCTCAAAGCGAAGCCGTAGAATGATCATTTTCGTAAAGAAATGGAGAGTGCGATTGAAATGACTAAACGACCGAATATTCTCTTTATACATGTGGACCAGATGCACTTCCAGGCCATGTCTGCCTATGGCAACCCACATGTCAAGACGCCCGCCATGGACCGGATGGCCAGTGACGGTATGTCCTTCCGTACGAGCTATACGGCCATGCCGCAGTGCTGTCCGGCGCGGGCCAGTTGGTACACCGGGCGTATGTCGAGCGAGCACGGTGTCCCGACCAACGGCTGTCCCATACGCCCCGAACTGCCGGATCTTGGGCAATGGCTAAGCGAGCACGGTCAATACGAATCTGTGTATGCTGGCAAATGGCATGTCAGCGGCCGTGACGTGTCCAAGAGCTTTCGGGTCATCTATGGCTCAGGCCTGGGGGAACACGCAGATGGTTCCATTGCCCGGGCCTGCATGGGCTTCCTGGAGAACTACCAGAGTGACCGGCCGTTCTTCCTGAATACCGGATTCATGAATCCACACGACTGCTGTTACACGGCCGGGGCCTCGGGCGGCTATGGCAAATTCCGCTTCGCCCCGGAGATCGCAGACAAGCTGCCGCCGCTACCGGACAACTTCACGCCTCCCGTGCCGGGCAAGCGCATCGCCTTCTGGACAGAGCAGGACTGGCAGTACTACATCTATATCTACTACCGCTGGGTCGAAATGGTCGATGCGGAGATCGGCCGTCTTTACGA
>CBFCYQ010000354.1:0-2757 GCA_965602205.1 uncultured bacterium
GGTAGTCATCATGAAGATAGTAAACGTCACCATCAACAGGGCCTAGTAGAAACGAAAAATGCCGGAACAGGCAAACCACGAGAGTTTCTCGGCCTCGTCATCGGTCATCCGCGTAACCAGATCACCGGTGCGAAAGCGGTTGAAAAAGTCAGGACCCTTACACGTAATCCGGTCGAAAGCATCCTGCCGGAACAGCCACTCCAGCCTCAAATTCATCCAGGCGCGGTGGGATTGTATGAAGGCGTACAGAAGCGAGGCTGCCAGGCCAATTATGATATACGCCAGGGCGAAAGCGGCGGCGAACGACAGGGCCGTCGATAATCCCAGATAGTGCCCCGCCGTTTTTACCCAATCCGCCACCTGCGAGGAGAGGACACTCTCGCCGACATCGATGAAGTCCAGCGTCACACCAAACAGCTTGGGCAGGATAACCTGAAAGACCGTCTGCACGGGCGTCAGGATAAGAAGCACCGCCAGGACATAGCGGTAGTTGCGGTAATAACGCCAGAACCATTTTAATTTATCTAACATTTGCTATTGCTCCGTTTTTGTTCTTGAACTGCAGGTGGAACAGTTTCGAGTAATAGCCATCCTGCAGGATCAACTCGGTATGGGTGCCCTGTTCGATTATTTCGCCCCGGCGAAGAACCAGAATCCGGTCCACATCGAGTATTGTCGAAAGCCGGTGTGCGATCACCAGCGAGGTGCGCCCGGCCATGAGCCGCTTGAGCGAGGCCTGGATGGCGCGCTCCGTCTCCGGATCAACGGAACTGGTGGCCTCATCCAGGAGCAGCACATCAGGATCGGCCGCCAGGGCCCGGGCAAACGATAGCAGTTGCCGCTCTCCCCGGCTGAAATTGGCGCCTTTTTCCGAGACCTCGGTGCGGTATCCATCCGGCAACCGTCCGATAAACCGGTGAGCATCCACCATTCGAGCCGCGTTCTCAACCGTTTCATCGGGAATGTGCTCGGATTCCAGCACGATGTTGGAGCGCACGTCGCCCGGGAAAAGGAATATATCCTGAAGAACCAGGGCAAAGCGAACCCGTAACTGTTCCAGGGGTATCTCTCGGATATCGACCCCGTCAACGGTTATGCGGCCTTTCTGCGGGTCGTAGTACCGAAGCAGAAGCGAGATGACGGTGGTTTTGCCGCCACCGGTCACCCCGGCCAGAGCGAACCGCCGGCCTCGGGGGATTTCAAAATCGACGTCCTTTAGCACCCAGTCGCCATCGCCCGTATACGAAAACCAGACCTTCTCAAACCTGATCCCCGCCTCCAGCCGCGGCCAGCAGACCGGGTGAGCGGCCGGCGCCAGACTGCTCTGCTGAGAAAGGAGGGCGAAAATACGTTTAGAGCCGGCGATTGCTTTCTGAATCGTCGATAGCTGCTCGGACACCCGCCAGATAGGCTCGAACATCTTCCATATCAAAATCAGGAACATCAAAATCGTACCCGTTGTAATCATGCCTTCTGAACGCCACAGCAAGCCGAAGAACAGCACCAGCGCCACCATTATATACTGGACGAAAAAGACCGCATTGAAAAAGACGCACACGGCGATGTTGGCAAAACTGTCGTCCTTGAACTTCAGGTAGTTGGCGCGATTCACCTTGGAACGGGCATACGCTCCTCGGTGTAAGATCTGGATTATTGACATGCCGTGTAGAAACTCGGTGATAGCCGCTGTCACTTCCGCCATCTTCTTTCGCACTGCCAGAAACCTCGGCGTGGTATATTTCTCAAAAATGACAATCATCAGCACTACCACCGGGACGATACCGAAAATCACCAGTGTCAGCTGCCAGCAGTAGTAAAACATGATCACAAAAATACCGCACATCAGCAATACGTCACCGACCAGTATGATGACGGTGTTGGTAAAAAACATGCGCAGGGCTTCCGTGTCGGACTCCACCCTGGCCAGAAGTCGCCCCACCGGATTCTTGTCGAAAAATGACACGTCGAGCGACAGAATATGGGAGAACAACTTGCTTTTCAACTCCACCATCACGTCCTGACCGATAATCTCCAGCCGCACCCGCTGCAGGTATTGAAATACGATTGTCAGAAGCTGCATCAGGGCCACGATTCCTACCAGCCACAAAAGACCCGTGAAGTCACCGTTCTTGATCTCGTCATCGACGGCATCTTTGACCAGCTTGGGCCAGTATAGGGACAGCACCTGCGCCGCCGCCAAAAGGAAAAGACACAGCAGCAAAGCCCGCTTGTGCCGCTTCAGCAGTGGCAACAGTCTGCCGAACGCCGTCCTGGAACTGATATCTCTCTCCTGGGCGGTTACTTGTTCATTCTCGTAAAGATCACTAGTCATGGTATTTGCCTAACAGTTGAGTTTCGTCACCAATCTCGGTTCGGCGGCCGCATGGTAACAAAAAACCCGCCGAACCTGGTCAGTTGCGGCGGGTCTAACTTCTATCGTGAAAAAAATCACAATCTTCGTTTACCCCACCCGCCGCGGAAGCCGTCAGTATTGAGCAGCACAGGAATATACACTCGTTTCTGGATCATACTCTGATACTCCTTCTCCGCAACGGTTAGCGTTTCATATTCTCTCGTTTACGATACCAATGTCGATTTGGTTTCGACCAATATAGCGATTTTTTGAGCAATGTCAAAAGAAATTAGTGGTTCGGGGGCTGAGAAAAGGTAAAAAGACCCTTTTATCGCCCTGATGGGACTCCGGCTACGAACGACTCTTGATTCTAAGCAGGCGCTCTTGCGCATCGTCGATTTCAC
>CBFCYQ010000355.1:0-2740 GCA_965602205.1 uncultured bacterium
AGAAAACAGATCCGCTGACTATCAACCAGCGCAAGCGCCGGCTGTATGAAGAGTCGTCCGTCGTCCTGGGGAGGATATGCCTGAAGCTTGGATTCAAGCCGAATGCAATCACGGCCGTATCGCTCTTGTGCTCGATTGTCTCCGGCATATTTTTCTGGAAGAACGAGATGCTCTGGGGGGTCTTCTGGATGATCCTGACCTCATTCACCGATATGCTTGACGGCGCCACGGCCCGGGCGGGCAACCTGGGCACGGTTTTCGGGGGCATACTGGATCACGTGGCCGACCGCTACGGCGAGTTTTTTATTCTGGCCGGGATCACTCTTTCGGGCGCGGTTCACCCCGGCTGGGGGTTGTTTGCCCTTTTCGGAATGCTAATCGCCAGCTACACACGGGCGGCGGCGGAGTCGATGGGTAAGATCGAAAACTGCGCGGTCGGCATAATGGGGCGGCTGGAAAAATTCGTGATCATTATACTGGGGGCGGTAGTGGAATATTTCCTGCCCGAAGGCACCTGGCCGCGCGGCGGCTGGCTGGAATTCGCCCTGATAATCGTCGGTCTCACGTCGCTGGTGACGGCGATTCAGCGTCTTATCTATACCCGCAAACTCCTCGGGGACAGGAAAGAAGTGTGACCTCCAAGTAGAAAGGCTCCTTTGATGATTGCAGCCATTGGTAACCCGGTATACGATTTCATCAAGACCCCCAAATGCGAACCCAACGGGCGCGTTCTCTCCGGGTGCTCGACCAACGCGGCGCTGGCCCTGGCCAGGATTGGCGAGCAAGTGCGCCTGATCGGCGCCGTCGGTGATGATTACAAAGAGCATTTCAAGGCCAGCCTAAAGAAGCTGGGCATCGAGCATGAGATCGTGCCGTCGGGCGAGAGCGGCGGTTTTTCGCTGATTTACTACGATGATTTCGGCAACCGCACGCTCAGCCTCATCGGCCGTGCCGACAACATCGGCCGGATAGACCCTGCTCGTTATGCCGACTGCGCCGCGATTCTTGTGGCGCCCATCCTCGGCGAGATATCCTTCGAAGAAATAGTCAACATCCGCAAAAACTTCAGCGGGTTGTTTTTCTGCGATCCCCAGGGTCTGCTGCGGGGCGCGCACGATAACGGCGATATCTTTCACGAGAAGACTGACGGCATCGAAGATGTCCTGGGGCATTTTGATATCGTCAAGCCCAATGAGTTGGAAGGCAAGATACTGACCGGCATCGACTGCCGCGACGACCCGTATGAAGCCGCCCGGATTATCAAGTCCTGGGGGCCGAAGGTGGTCATTGTGACCCTGGCGGAGCTTGGCTCGGTGATCTATGACGGCACGGAGTTTATCGATATACCGCCGTTTGGAATCGACCTCGTGGATTCCACCGGGGCGGGCGACACCTACATGGCCGGGTTTACGTTCGAATATCTCAAAACCGGCGGGGATTTGCGGCGGGCCGGCTGTTATGCGTCATGCACGTCCTCGGTTATGATAGAAAACACGGGGCCGGATTTCTCCATGACGGATGCCATGATCCGCGAGCGCCAGGAGAAGCTTCTGGCAATAACCGACTACCGGCTGCGCGTCGGTGTAAACCAGTAGCTCCGCTACTCTTAGTCAGCCATCATGGGCCACGACTCTCCGCCTGTTCCACTATGATTGTCGTGGGAGCGGTTTTATATCAGGCCCCGATGCCGTCGAAGAGCAGGGAAGCCAGGCGGTCCTCGATGTCGGGGTGTGTAATCGCCTGCCCCGAATACTTTCCTCGGATAAGACCATCGATGACAAGTGAGACTATCTGGGCGTTGGCCTCGGTGTCCAGGTCGCCCCGAACTTCGCCCGTCCGGACGCCCCGCTTTATGATCTCGCCAATGTAATTGTGGAAGTGTCGGGCGAGGTCTATCCCCTCCAGTTCGATGCCGGCGTGGGCCACCGCATCGGTGACAAAGAGATAGAACTTCTGCTCGCCCGGGCGCAATTCGGTCTGTGTGACCACCGAGCGGTACAGCGCGACCAGCCGGTCCCGCGCCAGGGCGGACTTTTCGGCGGCCTTTATACCGTCAACCCATCGGCCGAGGCGCTCGTCCAGAACCAGGAGGTCAAACTCCAGCAGGTGACTTTTGGATGCGAAGTATTGAAAAAAGGATCCCTTGGAAATGCCTGCCAGCCGGCATATGCGATCCACCGAAAGACCGTCATAACCGTACTCGCCGAACAACTCAATAGTGGTGTGGTAGAGGCGTTCCTTTTTGTCGGGAGTGAGTCGGCGAAAAGTCTGGGTGGCCACACGGCGCTGCACCAGCCGGGCAATAAGATTTTCGTCAAGCAATATCAAACCTCCTGGTTGCTGCTTCACTCTGTCGGACATATATGACCATTCAGTCATATATGATATACTAATAGTATATATTTTTTGAGAAGTGTCAAATAAAATTTGACGGTCTCGGCGCGGCCCCTTACCTTGCGGCGGCTGGGAAGAAAATAACCATTTTAGAAAGGATGAGTAGAAATGGCCAAAGTCAGAGTAGCCATTATAGGCGTCGGCAACTGCGCTTCCTCACTGGTGCAGGGTGTCGAGTTCTACAAGAAAGCCAAGGATGACGATTTCATTCCCGGGTTAATGCATGTCAACCTCGGCGGGTATCATATCAGTGACGTGGAGTTCTCGGCGGCGATCGATATCGACAAGAACAAGGTGGGGAAGGACCTGTCCGAGGCAATCTTCACCAAACCGAACAACACGTACA
>CBFCYQ010000356.1:0-2716 GCA_965602205.1 uncultured bacterium
CGCCTTTTTCGATCATCTTTTTCAGTCGGGCCAGCTCTTCCGCGCTGATATTCTCACCGTCGAGAATATTCTGCACCAAAAGTTCGGTCGAGTTGTCAAAGAAACCTTTTACCATGTGTGTGACAGCTTTCCGCCGTGCCTGGTTACGGTCGACGATGGGATGGTAGATATGCGCCCGCCCGGCTTTAACATGTCGCAGGTATCCCTTCACCTCCAGGATGCGCAGAATTGTCAGAACGGTATTGTAGGCCAGCCGATTACTCTTCGGCAAGGCTGTCAGCACGTCGCTGACCGTCGCTTCGCCTTTGTCCCAGATGATATTCATCAGTCGTAACTCACCGTCGGTGAGCGTGGGGGTGCGTTTTCTTGCCATTGGTTATTCCCTCGCTGAATTATTAAAGAATTAGTACCTTCTGATTAATTATACGAGGGTTTTCAGAAAAGTTCAACTAATTAATTAGTTTTTTGTCATTTTTTTTCGATTGGAAGGCTATCGCCGCAGATCGGCGGTTTTTGGCCTAATATATTATCAGAGAAAACATTAGGGCAGGCCGGCACCCATAACCGAGCCTGTTCTCACGGCGCTCAGGGGCGCGCCAGCGCCAGATAATCCGTGACTTCGATAAAAAGGTACGGTCGCGTCCGGGCTGTGAAATAATTGTGGTTGGGCAGCATTTCAAAAACGGTGCCAAAATACCGGTTCAAGATAACGCGGAAGCTGTTGACGGGGGTCATGCTCCTGCTGAGGCGGGAATAGTCGCAGCCCGGAAGATACAGGGCGTTGAGATTCGAGAAGCGTTCTTGGAGGTTGGTTTTGCCGGCGTTTTGCCAGTTCAAGCCGGAGCCGGGACCATGGTCACCCTGAATGATAATGATCGGCGGCTTCCTGGAGGCACGGAGCATCTCTTCCACCAGTTGTTCAACCTGCGCTGACAGGTAGGCGGCCTGCCCGGCATAGCCGGCAATATACTCCTCGCGGTTTCCCCCCTGCTCATAATAGTGCGAACCATCACCGAATGTAAACGCCCGGTCGCGGTCGCGCGCCTGCCCCAGCGGGCCAAACACGAAGGGCGGGTGGGGTGCCATAATATGGGCCAGGACGAATTTGGGCGAGCGGAGTTCGTGAGTCTGCGGCAGTTTGTCTATCACGTAATGGATCCGGTCGCGGTGCATATCGTACTGGGATTTGACAAACCGCAGCAGGTACGCCACCGGCGTCATGTTTATGACGCTGTTCTGGAATTCACTCAGGGTCAGGCCGGATGTAAAATAGAGGTCAGCTTCGCTCAGTCGCGTCAGGTACAGGCCGGTAGTGAAGACACCGATACCGTACCCCCGCGCCTTCAAAAAACGGCACACGGCGTTGTCGGCGAAAAGTTCGGCAAGGGGCATCCGGTCCGAACTGTTGGGATCAAAGCTCCCCAGGTTATGCAGATAGTCCAGGTTCAGGGTCGCTGTCAGCGACTGGTCGGTGGCGCAGTAGTTGGATAGACTGCTGTCGACGACAAAAAATCCCTTGCTCCTCAGAGAGTTCAGGAAATTGCTGTTGTCGTATTCATACATTTCCCTGAGGACATCGTGACGGCCATAACCGTCGAGCACTATGTAATAAATGTCGGGGAGGTCTTCGGCGGCCGTGACTATCTCGGAGTTTCCCGTTTCCCGCACGGTCACCGTTTGCCGGGTCGTGTAGGCATAGCAGCCGACAACGAGTTGCGTCACCACCAGCACCAGCGCCACAGCATTGAAAAAAGTGGTGAGCCTGAGCAGCGACCGCCGGGTTCGGGCGATGAGGAATATTACTACAGTCGACAGCGCCAGCCAGAGGGGCAGCAGGATTTTGTTGGAAAGGAGACTCCCTTCACCCATCGACAGGTCAGTGCCGGCAAAGACGGCAAGCAACTGCCCGTAGGAGAAAAAGAGAATCAGAAAGACCGTTATCGCAAGGTAGACCTTTTCCCTGTTTTGGACAATAAGCGACAGCAACGAGGCCACCAAAACAACCACCGCCAGAATAACAGCGAGCGGCCACAGTAACTCGGACAGGCGCGTTTCACCCACGTTTTTGGAATAGAGAAACAGAATGGGAAAAAGAGCGAACAAGTATGAGTGCAGATATGGGCGTGTCATCATCAGACGAGATACTCCCGGTGGCGGCTCTTCAGGGGAGGGACTCCGGATACTCGATGTCCGAAAATCTGCGGTGAAGTGGCGTGCTCACCGGCCGGCCCGCCGGTCATCCTGAGAATGCCTGGAAAAATGCGTCCGGATATTCTTCCAGAAAACCTTAACGACAAAGACTCCTCCGAGCAAGCCGGACACAAGCAGTTGCAGGAAATAACTACCGGCGGCGGGGTCAATGTAGGCATGGGCATCCTGATACCAGATCAACACACCCAGCAATGCCGGACAAACACATGTTGTGATTTTTCTAAAAAGGCCCATGGCTCTCTCGCCTTACTCAACTCTGTCGGGCGGGATGCCGGGGCTTGTAATTAGCGGCCTCATCCTCGCCATCGAAGTTCGTCAACGTTCCTTTACCATTGTGGCGGCTGCCTAATATACGAATAAGTCGCCGATTTGATGCAAAACATTCTATTAATCTGAAAAAAACGGCCTCGCATTGTCCGTATAGCAGAAACAACACTTAATCGGTGGAACTTAGTTGAAAGACGCAAGTGCCATAATTACATACTAGTACGATGCCGCTCGACAG
>CBFCYQ010000357.1:0-2713 GCA_965602205.1 uncultured bacterium
GGGCTGTTGAGAAATCCCCGGATGAGGTCATCGCGAGTCCGCCTTAGGCGGACGTGGCGATCTCAACATCTTGCCGAACATAAAAAACGAGATTGCCACGCTCCCTTCGGTCGCTCGCAATGACTATTGTCGGGATTTTTTCGCCGGGTCTCCAGCGGCGGGGCACCCGAAATTGGGTGCCAGACAGGTTTGGCTGTGCCGCGCAGTCGATAGAGTAGAAGGAGGGTATAAATGCGTCGAAAGACAATGCTGGGAGTCGTAGCTCTCCTGCTCGTAGGCTGTATGGTCTTGGTATGGACGACTGGCAAGAAGTATTTGTTCTGCTCAGAGGGGTGGCTAGCGGCGCCGGATGAACTGGTGGCTGATTATGAATATCTAGCTATCGGCAGGCTCGCCTGGGTCGACACGCTATTGGACCTCGGCTCAGCGGATTGGCATGGTTTTGGGACAACTGCAGTGGTGGTGGAGTACGCCTTTCAGACAGAGGAAATACTGAAAGGAAGAGATGAGAAGGTTTCAATGATCTACCTCTGGTACTGTTCCACAACAGAATCCCCAACAGGTTACTCCGACCGTCTGAAAAACGCCACTAGCCAGCCCGTGCTGGTTTATGGCAACGTGATTGATGGTCCCGAAAACATCGCTCTTGTCTATACGCACCGGCTTAGAGGTCGATACAGAAGCGTTAAGGAGATCCCGCTGGACGATTATTCGGCCCATGCCTATTGCGAGGAAGAGGTTGATTCTACTTTTTTGTCTCGCATCATGGTGTCGAACGAATTGCCATCGATGCTCAACAAACGCCGAACGACAGGTGTGGTTGTCTATGTTCATGGACTTTTTGAGTTGTCGTCGTATTATAGGGGCAGGCTCATGTATCGCAACGACTTCTTCGGTTGCTGGGAAGTGCCAGCGGAAGAATACCTTCAAGAAGTAAGAAAGATCCTCAAGAAACCGGGTGCGTAACTCGCATGGGCTGGCCGTGGCAGTGTGCTTGTTATGGGAGTACTAAGGACATATAATGCCATTTATAGTCAGGCTGTTTATCCTATTCGTGATGTTAGTGGTGGCAGTGATCGTCTACATTGTTGGTTGTCGGATCGGCAATAAGCCCAAAACCGATTCGCCTCTTGAATCAGATCCGGATACGTCAGAGGGTTGGTTTTGGGGGATGTTATCTCTTGGCACATATTTGGTTATAGTATGGCTGATTACACGGTTATTAGCAAAGCTCGGATGGTTGTATCCGTAAGAGGGGAATGTCGGTTTTGTTGTGCGTAGCGCCCTGCGCGAAACCGACCTACTGTTCTATCGGAGGAGACATATGATGATTTTAGAAGCGGTCCCGTCCCAGTTAAGCTCGATTCGAGGCCGACATAGAATTAGATTTGCGGTGACCCTGTTTGTGCTTGTTTTATCGGCTTCGCAAACATTACCGCAGGTTGCGCCCGACAGTTCTCGGAACCCCTATGAGATTATGAGGAGGTCTTTGAAAGCGATCGGGGCATCCCAGAAGATTGGGCCTGACGAGACGGAGGGCGTGGTCTACATGAAGGGAACAATACATGATGAAGAGTGGGATGCCCCCAGGGCATTATACCGGTGGGTCGGCTCGGGTATTCGCTTTCGTCAAGTAGTCGAATCGCCTGAGGTCATACTCGTGTCTGGCGACAACGGCGAGTACGGCTGGACCTATTCCGCAGGGGTGACTGAGATAATGCGGGATGAAGAGTTCCTCACATGCCGAAAAATCCAGGAGCTCCTGTCACAGAACATGTACCTGGACAGTAATTCCAGTATCTTTAAACTCACTTTCGTGGGTGTGGAAGACGTTGCGGAGGCCGGCTGTTACGTGCTGATGATGACCAACAGCCTTAATACCGATACTGTACTCACGTTTATTGACACGCTGACCTACTACCACAGGAAATCGATCAAACGAAGTAAGGGAGTCGCGCATCATTCGACATACAGTGACTTCCGCCGCGTGGAGGGGTGGTGCGTGTACGCGTTTTGGGCGGAAGTTGCGTTTTATCCTGAAGGCGGGAGGTGGACGGAAGAGCTGGAGGTTGTAGAGATGCAGACCAGAATTGATCCTATAAATTTCGAGCCACCGTTATCGATCGAAGACTTCCGGTAGGTTGGTCCGGGCAAGACCTTAATTGGCGGAAGGTCGTTTCCGGTGCGGATAAGCGGGGGATTTTCGGTTGACTCTGGCGGTTTCTGCCGTAAGTTAGTGTCTTAACCCATTTACCGCAGCAATGGAGACGACATGACAAGACCAATCCTGACAATTCTGACAACGATCAGCCTGGTGGCGCTGGCCGCGGCAGGCGCGGGCGCGGAAGAGGTGCTCTATGCGCGTTACCCGGCCCTTTCGCCCGACGGCAGCACTATCGCGTTCACATATAAGGGGGATATCTGGACGGTGGCCTCCGGCGGCGGCGAGGCACAGCGGCTGACGGTGCACGAAGCGGAAGACGTGCGGCCGCACTTTTCGCCGGACGGGAGCATGATTCTCTTCAGTTCGCGGCGTTTCAACAACTATGACGTGTTCGTCATCCCGGCGGCAGGCGGGGCGGCGCGGCAGCTTACGTTTCACTCGGCGGGAGATATGGGGTCGGGGTGGTTTCCCGGCGGGGACAGTGTGCTGTTCACATCATCGCGCGAGGGCTGGCGGGATATATTCAAAGTGTCCATCGACGGCGGGATG
>CBFCYQ010000358.1:0-2673 GCA_965602205.1 uncultured bacterium
CACTTCCGGATCGATCGAGGGGCGGCCGTTGTCCTGGCAATAGCGATCCCGCACCGCATCGTGCACAAAGCGAAGGTCCAATACCCGATCCAGGCGGCGCAGAGGATCATCAGCAGGGATCATCGACTCCAACGGCGGGAGGAGCGTCATCTCCTGTTGGCTGCATTCCCGTTTCGTCTGCATATCAATAATCAAAAACACAGCAACTCGAAAACCAGGACTTTTTCAACACGCCCGAAGGTGGGGACCCATCTTCTCTCCGGAAGTGTGATTTCATCTTCTATTCGGAACCTGCCTTACGGCCCTTCAGGGACAGGCCGCGACCGGGCAAGCCGGGTGTCGTAGACAAAGACCGAATCACGCGAATTCTCCATCAGTTCTTGCATGAATCGGAAGGACCGCCAGGAATAAATATCTTCAAGATAGTAATAGGGCGTGGAATAAAAGTCGTCGGCGGCAACAAATACGGGGTCGACGAAACGAGTGATGGATCGCATGCCGTCGAGTATCGCCTGCAGAGTGTCAAGTTCACCAAGACGGTCGAATTTGTCGTGCTGATTTACCACGGTGACCAGATCGACCCCATCCTGGAGCATGACCAGCGGCGGATTCGTCGCATCCAGGATTAGATCACCAGCCCACACCATCGGTTTGACATTGTAAGGAAGGCCGGTGTTATACCGGGAATTCATGGTGTTGTAGGCCACCTGAGAACCGGCGTTGGTGAAGATGACGCCATCGCGACCGACCCGTTCCATCACCGCATCACAAGCGGGCCTGAGATTTGATGATTTACTCAGGTAATCAAAGGAGATATGCCCAATCGAAACGCCAAACAACAGGCAAAGTACGGCAGTAACAAACCCGCCACCCCGGGGCACAAAACGCGGCACGCGAAGAATAAACAATGAGGAAGCATATATAAAAAAGGGCAAGGTCAGCACGAATAGCCGCGCCGATTGAAGGTGGGAAAGGAGACCGAAGAATAAGATATTCACGGCAAAACCGGCGATCATAACCAGGTTTGCGCTCAAAGCAACAACCGGGCGATCAGCGGTTTTCAATTCGGCAAATATGAATACCGAACCACCGATGGCATAGATGATACCCAGCGGCCCAACCAGATAGTAAAGATGGATTGGATATACAAAATGAAACGCCGGCCGCATGGTCTGTCTGATACTATGGGCTTTGGATAGCTCGATGGCCCGGGAAAGCCAGCCGCTATAATCGGAGATGGCCGCCACGATAAACGGCATGACCAGAAACAAAACCACTCCGACCATAAGAGATACTATCAACTTCAATGATGATTTATGATCATGTAACCTTGCTGATCTGGCCCGCCAGATCAAAATTTCCCATAAAAAGAACAAAATTAGTACCGGCAACAAAAACTTGAACGAACAGGCCGGGACCATCGCGAGCATGGCCGCGGCCACCAAACTCAAACTCAGATAACTCAAGCGGCCCTTTGATTTTCCGACCCGAGGATGTTGTAGTTTGACCAGGTAGAAATAGACAGCATACACAAAAAAACAGAGCGCAAAAACAGTGGCCAGACCGTGGCGCGAATACGTGAGGAAGTAGGGCATCAGCGCGGCGTGCCCGGCCATCAACAATCCCAGCCAGATACCCTCTCGCGTTCCTCCAAAGATGCGTCTACCCAGCAGGTAACAACCGAGTACAGTCAACAGCCCAAAAAACGCGGTGACGATTTGTGGATAGGACGGCTCACCGAAGATTGTGTGTCCCAGTTTCAAAAACGCGAAAGCACCGACATTGACGCCGAAATGGGGGATGATGCCTTCGATTTCGCTTAAGTATTTCGCCTCGTCCCAGAAAAACGGACTATAAGAAGAAAACCCCCAGAAGCGCACGAACGCCGCGATTAGCAGAATCAGTATAAGGGCGGTTCCTTCGGCCCGGGTAATCTTCACGTCGCCACTCCAAACATATTGGAGTCAGTATAGACCTGACTGAAACCCAGAGCAAGGTTCTCTGTGGCTGGGGTAACCCCCACTTGTCTCCCCCGCGTAGGCGGGGGCCTATCTCCGCTCGATAGCTTGGGATTCGTACCAGTACTTGAGCCGCCGTAAACCAGTTTTTTTGACTTTGGCCTGCTGGTGTCTTCCCGTATTTTTCTTAAATTATGGTCGAAACGAACGACAATTTGAACCCGGGGACCGATTTCAAGCTGCTGGTGGAAAATGTCGTCAAGGCCTTCGGCCGTCGGCGAATATGCGCCGAGGTCTCACTGGATTTGAAAGCCGGCGACCGGCTGGCCGTGGTTGGGCCCAATGGATCAGGGAAAACGACCTTCTTGAGGATGCTCTGCGGGCTGTCCCGGCCCGACCGGGGGAAGATATCGTACGCGGTGGGCGGGTCACCGGTTGAGCGGGACCGGTGGGCTGAATTCGTCGGCCTGGTGGCCCCCGATGTGGCGCTTTATGATGAATTAACTGCCCTGGAGAACCTGCGTTTTATCAACAAAATCGGCGGCTGCGGGAAAAACGAAGGCGATCTCCAGACACATCTTGCTGAGCTCGGCCTGGACGGCCGGGAGCACGACCTTTTGGGCACTTTTTCCTCGGGCATGAAACAGCGGCTGAAATACGCCGCCGCGCTGGTCAAAACTCCACCGTTGCTTTTATTGGATGAATCGACCGCCAA
>CBFCYQ010000359.1:0-2639 GCA_965602205.1 uncultured bacterium
GGCTGGTCGGAGTGGGTCAAGATGCTTGAAAGGTACCTGTATTTCGGCGAGAAGGAAGAATGAACCCATGTCCCCGGCCGAAAATCTTCTCGATATCAGTCACCTGACGCGGACAGTGACCAAAAACGGCAAGCCGGCGACGATCGTCGACGATTTCTCGTTTTCGTTCGAGCGGGGGCGCATCTACACCCTGCTGGGCCCGTCGGGGGCGGGGAAATCCTCGCTTCTGCGCCTGGTCAACCGTCTGGACGAGGCCAGCGGCGGGACGATTCTGTTTCACGGCAAAAGCACTCTCGATTATTCGCCGTGCGAGTTGCGGTGCAAGATCGGTTATCTTTTCCAGACGCCGTACCTGTTCGAAGGAACGGTTCGCGACAACATCCTCTATGGTTGCCATAAAGTCAGCGACGAGCAGGTGCAGGCGCTGGCGGCCAGCGCCCATGTCGCCCGGGAACAGATCGACGAAAGCGTGGACAACCTCTCGGTCGGGGAAAAGCAGCGGGTGGCGCTGGCGCGTCTGCTGGCCACCAGTCCGGAGATAATTCTGCTGGATGAGCCGACCTCGGCGCTCGATCCCACCCATGCCCAGGCTATCGAAGACCTGATCGCCGAGATTGTCGCCCGGCAGGGGATCACGGCCCTGATGGTCACGCACCATCCGGAACAGGCGCTGCGGATGGGTGGGGAGACGCTGCTGTTGGTAAAAGGAAGGCTTGTCGAGAATGGGCCCTCCGAAGACGTCGTGCGCAACCCACGGACGGAACTGGGCCGGTTGTACAAGGAGAAAAAGCTGAAATGAGCGCGCCCGGTTTCGTTGATGTTGCCATCTCCCTTCTGCTGGTAGCCCTGGCCATTGTCATCGCCCGCTACTGGCGCATCCCGGTGGCGAAAGATATGGCTTTCGGCTCCGTGCGGGCATTCGTGCAACTGGTGGCGGTCGGTTACGCCCTGAAGTTCATTTTCGACCTGCAATCGATTCCTCTTATTATGATGGCCCTGCTGGTCATGATCCTGGTCGGGGCGCAGGCGGCATCGGGGCGGGTCAAGAAGCTCAAACGAGTTTTCGTTTTGACGTTTACCGCCATGCTGGCCGGGTCGGTTATCACTATCGCGGTGATGCTGCTGACCCGGATTATCTCGTTCGAGGCGCGGTATATCATTCCGCTGGGCGGGATGATTATCGGCAACGCCATGAACGCCTCGGCGCTGACAATCGACCGGTTGGCATCGGATATCAGCAACAACCGCCTGGCTATCGAGACCTCCCTCTCGCTGGGGAAAAGCTGGCGGGTAGCCTCGCAGAAGTATACCCGGGACGCCGCCATGACCGGGATGCTGTCGATGCTCAATTTCATGAAGACGGTCGGAATAGTGGCCCTGCCGGGAGCAATGACCGGTATGATTTTGGCCGGGGCCGAGCCGCTGGAAGCGGTGTTGTTGCAGGTGATTGTCGGGTACATGCTGCTCTCGGCGGTGACGGTGACGTCGGTGGTGGCGGTGGAGCTGACCGTGCGGCGGTTTTTCACATCGTTTCACCAGCTACGGCTTGACGTTTAATAGTTCTATCCCACCATTCCTGACAGATTAAAAGAGGATTTCGGGCTTCGCATCGGCGGGCCGTTTTCCGGAGTCCAGAATGGGCTTGTGTTTTGGCGAAATCGTTGTAGATTTACCCCTGGCCCGGCGGTGGTTGAATTTGCCTGACCGGGCCATCTGTAGTTGCTGTCATATGTTACGGAGAGGTGGCCGAGCGGTCGAAGGCGCACGCCTGGAAAGCGTGTATAGGTAACCCCTATCCAGGGTTCAAATCCCTGCCTCTCCGCCATAACAATCTCACAGTTCAGCCAATGCACGATACGAGTTTAGTGCGAAATACCGAAAATCCGCCTAAGCCGGTGCGGACCTTTCGGATACGCGGAAATGGGTTCGTTTTCTCGTTTTTTATTTGGGGACCACAGCTTTGGTAGCGAATTTGTTTTTTTTTATCAAACAGCATTGATTTTGCAGGTTTTTTGCGGTATGCTCAGGGTGTGATTGGGGATGAGAGTGGATATTTTGGGTAAAAGATTGAGAGGGAGAGTGTCGCCCTCAGGTACGAGATTGCCACGTCGCTATCGCTCCTCGCAATGACAGATTAGGATCAGCGCCAAACGAGTTTGACGCTGGCACCCTCCGGGGCAGTTGTGTTAGTCTGTTGAAAGACAAATAAAAGGAGATTAAAGGTGTCGAACTGCTACTACATTGGCAGGAAGCAGAGAACCCTGAGGCTTCTGGTTGCTGCTGTTGGGTTCATGTATGTTAGTCTGGCAATGGCTGTTAGCGCCAGTGAGACTATGTACTTCATACATGGTCAGCCTAATGATGTGATGCCAGGCAAGAGACCGTATCCGACAGTAATCTATGAACTCTTACCGAAAGCACCATTCTTCGAGAAGGTCTGGTCTCTGAAAGAGAACATCCGGCCGTGGAGTATTAACGTAATTTACTCCGCGCGGAAGGTGGTGCTGTATGAATGGCTTTACGCTGTGGAGCGCCGCTTGCATGTGATAAGCATGGATAACCCGGCACATCGGGAGCTTGTTGATCTGAGGAGTTTTCCCATTGTGGTCAGTTATCACTATCTCAGTTCGAGCGAGAAC
>CBFCYQ010000360.1:0-2638 GCA_965602205.1 uncultured bacterium
AGAACCACCGGGACGCCGCAGAAGGCAAACAGGTCCCAATCGCGCGGCATCCCCAGGTGGGGGTCGAAAACAAAGGTTGTCCCCAGCGTAAACAAGGCCATAATCGCCAGGAAGCGATACTCTCGGAGGTGAAATATGTTTCGCACGGGAGAACGTAGAAGCAGCGCCGCCATCAAAAGTAACGCCGGCAGTGAGAGTATCAGGAGATTCACGTAGTCGACGAGGTGTGGCAGCGAGAACAGGCTGTATCCTTCGGCAGTGAACCGGTCGGCTACAATCGGCACCAGTGAAAAGCGCAGGTAATAGCTGGTGGTGTAGTAATGGTGGAAAACCGCGGCGGCGATGACGACTATAACAATGGCAATAGCCAGTTTGAGAGGGCGTCCAAGGGCCGTCAGTGCTTTCGAGAACCGGCTGTTTGACAGCAGGAGGTAGATGGCGCCGGGTATCAAAGTTACGCCGAAGATATGGAAGAAAAGACAAAGGCATAGTGCCGGCACGATGACCCATCGAGGGACTTTTCCCCGTGATATCAGAAGGCCCAGCAGGCCGTATAACAGGACGGCCGTTATAAACCAGGCGTAGTTCTCGACGTAACCGAAAAAGAGAAGCGCATACCCGCCGGAAGCCAGCCCCAGGACAAAAAGCAGGCGATCAGCTATTGATGTAAAGAGTCGTTTAGCACACACTGCCGCTGTAATCAGAAAAGCGACACCGGCCGAGATGGAACTGATCTGGTAACTCAGCAGGGCGCGACTCTCCGGTGTGCCGGGAAGGACCGAGTAGAGCCAGCCGCTGATAAGAGAGCCGCCGAGATTTCGCACTTTCACCTGGGGCGTGTCAGCCGTCAGGTTGGCCAGGAGGGCGTAACCATCGCCCAGAAAATGCATCCGCGCGCGCAGCAGGTAGAAAGCCAGGCCGAACAGCGCGGTCACAGCCAGCGCAAGGAGCCAGTAGGATCGCGATCCAGGAGCCCCGGTCGTTTCCTGCGCAGGCGACCTGTCTTTGCCTTTTGCGAGGTACATGGCGACAAGAGGCACCAGCGCCCCGGCGGCAAAGAGGGCAAGCGGAACGAAGGAGGGGAAATAGGCCCAGAGATTCACTCCCCAGATACGATGATCCGGCAGGAAAGCGGCCGCCAGGAATGCCAGCAGAGTCAGGTAGTACACTGTCAGAATGAGAGCCGTCCGCACGCGTTAAGCCTTTCTATTCACCGGGTTGGTTCAACTGGGGGAAGTTTTTCCTCAACTCGAGTATGACCGTTGAGTCAAAACCCAGCCCGAGGGCAGTTTCATATGAGGCTGCTGCTTTGCTGAATTCGGCGAGATTGAGCCAGTAGTCACCAACCTCTTTGTGGACCAGGGCCGGGGCGCCGTCGCGCGCGGCGGCCATAAAAAGAAATTTGCGGAATTCCTCCGGCCGGTTGTTTGACTTGTAGACTTGCAGGAGATTCAGAACGGGTTCGATATTGGCCGTGTCCAGCGTATGGGAATACAGCAGGACGTCTTCAGCTTGGTCGAATTCACCCAGACGCGAGTAAGCATAGCCGAGGTTGTTCAAAATTCGGGTGTTAAAGGGATTGACGCCGTTGGCAATCTCGAGATAAACAGCGGCGCTGTCGTATTGCTCCAGCCCGATATAATAGACACCGATGTTCGAGTAGGATACCCAGAATATCGGATTGATGTCGACCGCCCTTTTGTTGACGGCTATGGCCTCCTCGGTTCGGCCCTGGGCGGCAAGCTGGTTGCCGTGGGTGGCCAGTGTTACTTCCGGAAAATCATTTTGCCAGCGGTCAAGTTCGAGATCGGCTGTCTGATGGTCGTCGTGTTCGCGGTAGTACTTGATCAGCAGGTGGCGGCCACCCCGATTTTTTATTTTATCATAATCGAGGTAGCTTTTGAAATTTCCCAGGGCAACCGCAGGCACACTAAGACCTGCGGTGCGGGGTATGAGCGAGAAAAACCCCAGCGCCACCGCCAGCAGGGCCACAAAGCGGCAGCCGCGCATGACCTGCTGCTTTTCTAAAACAAGAAAGTAAAAGCCCGCGGCCAGCGGAACGCCCGCGAACGAAAACAGATCCCAGTCTCGAGGCATCCCCAGCTTGGGGTCCAGAACAAACACCGCCCCGGCCGTAGAGAGAACAAGCACCAGCAGGTAGCGGGCGATTCTCCCGACGGGTCGATCACCTTTTGGCAGTATCACCAGCGCCGCCAGCAGCACCGGTATCCCCGGGACCAGAAGTATCAGCAGGTTAAGGCAGTCGCCCAGGTGATTGAATGAGAAAAGCGTGTAGCCTTCAATAGTGAAGCGGTTCTCAAAAAGGGGCACCAGGGCCATCTGAAAGAAGAGACTGGACGAGTAATAATGGAAAAACACCACGCCGGCGACTGCGGCCGGCAACAAACCCGCCAACCATTTGCCGTACGCCGGGAATGCAGAAAGCACCCGGCCTGCTCTGGTGCCCGACAGAGTCAGATACACGGCACTGGGAACGAGAGTAACACCGAGGACGTGAAAGAATATCGGTAACAGAAGGAAAGGAACCAGAAGCCACCGACGCCACTTGCCCCGGGCTATCTGCAATCCGGTGAGAGTGTAGAGCGTCACGGCCAGGACAAACAAAGAGTAGTTCTCA
>CBFCYQ010000361.1:0-2632 GCA_965602205.1 uncultured bacterium
CTTTCTTGCTCGGACCGTGCGGAGCGTCCTCGGCCACGCCAACCGGCCCTTTCTCGGCGAATCGCTTCCGCCACTGAATCACCGTCGGGCGACTCGTGCGCAACTCCTTGGCGATGGCGTTGTTGGACCACCCATCCGCCGCCAGAAGGCAGATGCACGCACGAAGGACGGTCCGTTGAGGTGTGGTCCCTGCGCGAACCCACGCCTCCAGCGTCTTGCGCTGTTCCTCAGTCATCAACAATCTTTCGCTTGGCTTCCACATGAAACCAAGAGTAACAGAACAAAAGACCTTTGTCAAGATATTACTGTAACACTACACTAGATCGCAGCTATGCGATGTTCATTATTTATCGTTTTTTCCGCATTTTGATATAGCCCCGACTCAGGGGTTTCGACTTACTCAAAACCCTCTTTTGTTACGGCCTGAGGACCCACGCCGGCCCTACAGATCATCAAGTTAGTATTTGCTCCGTTTCCCCGGATGGGTGAATCTCTCATATTGCGGCAACGTGCTATGAATGATGCGCCATCTTGTCCGCTTTTTGGGATTGTTCCTGATGTCTGCTCGGTGGCCGAGAAGCAGGCGGGGTCCGTCGGGAATCTCCCATAGGTTTGAAGTTATTTGTTTGGCCCGCTTGTCCTTGCCTGGTTGGCGAAAAATGACTTGGCGCCGCCGGCATCCGATGAAATCATCGCCGTTTAAGCCGACAATATAGGTAGATGACCGATTCGTGATGTCTCCATCGTTTCCTTTTCGTTAACCGGAGAGCGGCCGCTATGGATAACCCAAGCATCAATACATTACTTATTATCCTGGTATTGATTTCGTCAGTCGTCACTGCGTTTTTGGTTTTGTTTCTGCGCAAGAGGTCTCAAAAAAAGCCGCCGACTCCTGCAGTGGAGGCTGCCGGACCGCGGGTCTTGCCAAGGTTTGTCGGCCGGCGAACATACTCCCTGGCTCTCCGGGGAAAGTACAAGCTCATCATGCGCGCCCTCTCTTTTGGCGTAGGGGCCATGCCGGTAGTCGTGTTGACAGTCTTAGGTACCGGCGCTTTCCGTCATTCGCAAAACACTTCGGCGTTATCCAACAACCTCTGGGTTTTTACACTGGTCCTGATTGCCTGGTCTGCGTCCACTGTTTTGTTCTTACGCATGATGTTCAAACGGCGGCAGGGGACGAAGGTTATCTTATCTGCGGAAGGTGTTCGGTATACCGCGCCGAAAGTTGGTTTCGTTTCCGCCCGGGACACCATGATCCCGTGGGACCAAATTGAAAAAGTCGCCTCACAAAATCCCCAGCATCCCTCGCTAATCACCGCCAGTTCGCCGGCGGGGAGTTTTTCATTCGATTCATTGCAGGCCCACGAGATATCGGCCTACCCGATCGACGGCATATATATGTCGTTGGAGAGCGGCAATGATCTTTACCGGGACTTGTTGGAGTACTCGGGATTACAACCTCAAGTGGGCCCGCTAAAGTCGCGAGCTCCGGTTAGTCGGTAGGGCGGATTCCAATCCCGTCACAACGTGACGGGAGAGAAGCCCGACATATCTGTGTGTCCTTAATAATGTCTTGACCAAGTGCAATGGTCGGCGGCGCCGGCCCTAATTTTCCAGTATTTCATAGAGTGAATGGCCGAAGGCTTCTTCGAGGCGATTATGAATGATGCCTTTTCTGATTATGGCTTTGATGCGTGCCACCTCATTTGAGAGCGACCGGTCGCTTTCCACAGGTTTGTAGACCGTTTCCTCAAGAAACGAGAAGACTGTTTAGGACGCCGGGCCGAACTTGCGGTGCGGGTCGGGGCGCAGCCGGTCGAGCGGCTGCGCATCCGGCGGCAGGGGCAGAATCCCCCGGCGGAAACATTGGGCCTGGTAGGCGCAGAGTAATTCGATGGCCGTAACCAATTCAACATGCCCGACAATTTGGGCCGCGTGCCGGGCGGCGGTCATCGACATGCTGACATGATCTTCGACATTCGCCGAAGTCGGGATTGAATCGCAACTGGCAGGGTGGCAGAGTGTCTTGTTCTCCGAGACTAATGCCGCCGCCGTATATTGCGCCAGCATCAAACCCGATTGCAGTCCCGGCCGGGTGCTTAGTGACGACGGCAATCCGGCATTGTGGTGCGGGTCGAGGAGCTTTTGAATACGGCGTTCGGCAATGTCGCCGAGTTCAGCTACGGCCAACCCGAGAAAATCCATCGCCAGGGCAATCGGCTGGCCGTGGAAGTTCCCGGCGGAGAAGTCTTTGAACCGGGATACCTTGCCGCCATCGACCGGCGGCGGGTCATCGTCTTCCACGAAAAACAGCGGATTATCGGTTACACTGTTCATCTCTCGTTCGATCACCGAACGCGCAAAGCCAAGCGCATCCGCCGTTGCGCCATGCACCTGGGGCGTACAGCGAATCGAGTATGATTCCTGGACCTCATGAGAAGTGTTGACCCATTCGCTTCGGGCAAGCAGGGCGCGGAAATTGGCCGCACTGGCCACCTGCCCCGGGTGAGGCCGTACCTCGTGGACGACTCGATCATATGCCCGGGTCGGTGCGCCGACCGCCTCGGCGCTGCACGCCGCCGCAATATCGGCATGTTTTATCAAATTGATCGCATCAATAATCGCCAGGGCG
>CBFCYQ010000362.1:0-2622 GCA_965602205.1 uncultured bacterium
CGAATTAGCAGAACTCGGCCAGGCCGTCTGGCTTGATTATATACGGCGATCCTTTATCACCTCAGGTGAACTCAAGGCCTTGGTCGACAAAGGCCTTCGCGGGGTTACCTCAAATCCGACGATCTTCGACAAGACAATCGGCGGTAGTGCCGACTACGACGAAGCTATAAGAAACCTTGTAGAGCATGGAAAGGCTGACAAGGAAATCTACGAGGAGTTGGTTCTGGAGGACATCAGGCAAGCTGCCCACGCGCTGCTCCCGGTCTATGAGAAGACGGGAGGGCTTGACGGGTATGTGAGCCTCGAGGTCAGCCCTGCCCTCGCCTTTGACACCGACGGAACTGTCAAAGAGGCTTGGAGACTCTTTACCGAGCTAAACCTCTCCAATCTAATGATCAAGGTACCGGCCACCCAGGCGGGCATCCCGGCAATCCAGACCCTTATCGGCGAGGGGGTCAATGTGAATGTAACCTTGATATTCTCTCTGAATCACTACGAGGAGGTGGCGGAGGCATATATCTCCGGTCTCGAAGGACGGCTCGCAGCCGGGGGAGACATGTCCTCTGTAGCCTCGGTGGCATCCTTTTTTGTGAGTCGTGTTGACACGGCCTTTGATCCTCTGCTCGACAAGGTCGGGCATCCCGAACTCGTGGGAAAAATCGCCATTGCCAACGCCAAGGCAGCTTATGCCCGGTTCCGGGAGATCTTTACCGGAGAGCGCTGGGAGCGGCTTGCCGCCCACGGGGCACGTAAGCAACGCGTACTCTGGGGGAGCACCGGAACCAAAGACCCCAGCTATCCGGATACACTCTATGTAGACAACCTCATCGCACCTGACACCGTTAATACGGTGCCGCCAGCAACACTGGAGGCATTTCTCGACCACGGCACGGTGGCCTCAACGCTTTCAGAAGGACTCGATACGGCCCGGGCAGACCTTGCCCGGCTGTCGGGTCTGGGCATTGACCTCGCCGCCATCACCCAGCAGCTTCAGGACGATGGTGTCGCTGCCTTTGAAAAGTCCTTCAATAATCTGATGGCCAGCATTAAGGAAAAACGGGAAAACCTCATGACCGGGCGGCGCGATGTCTCATTTGCTTTGGGCACCTTTCAAAGTGCCTTTGAAAAGGATCTGGCCGATTTGAGAGACAAACGGGTCATGTCGCGTATCTGGGCACACGACCATACCGTGTGGAAACCGGAGCCGGCGGAGATTACCAATCGCTTGGGCTGGCTTCACAGCGCCGAGGTCATGGGCGACAGCGTCAAACGAATGGAGGAACTGGCCGATGCCGTGCGGTGCGATGGCTACACCCATGCACTGCTTCTGGGAATGGGAGGTTCGAGCCTGGCCCCGGAGGTCTTTCGAAAGACCTTCGGCGTGAAAGACGGGTTTCTGGATGTGGCCGTTCTCGACAGCACCGACCCCGCTGCCTTGCTTGCCTATGCTGATACGCTTATCCCAAGCCGAACCCTCTTTATCGTATCAACGAAATCCGGTACCACCGTTGAGACGCTCTCCTTCTTCAAATTCTTCTACAACCGGGTGAGCGACACCCTGGGTCAAGATAAGGCCGGTGAGCACTTTATCGCCATAACCGATCCCGGAACCCCCTTGACAGATCTTGCCGCCAAATATAGATTTCGGGCCACCTTCCTGAACGACCCGAATATCGGCGGCCGCTACTCCGCACTTTCTTATTTTGGACTGGTGCCGGCGACACTAATCGGCGTAGATGTGCCGATGCTGCTCGACCGGGCCATGAACATGGTCTGCAATTCCGAGGGGTGCAATTGCCCGGTAACCGGCGACAACCGCAGTGCACAGCTTGGCGTTATGCTGGGCGGGCTGAACAGGGCCGGCAGGGACAAAGCCACCATCATTGCCTCACCGCAGATCGAGGGCTTTGGCGACTGGGTGGAACAGCTTATTGCCGAGAGCACCGGCAAGGAGGAAAGGGGTATCCTGCCCGTTGTGGGAGAACCGGTTGGTCCACCCGACGTCTATGGCAAGGACAGGATCTTCATTCAGCTCCGTATGGATGGAGATGACACCATCGACCTAGCAGTCGCTGACCTCGAAAAAGCCGGTCATCCCGTAGTACGCCTCTTTATCCGTGATCGCTACGATCTGGGTGGGCAGTTCTTCCTGTGGGAGATAGGGGTCACCGTTGCAGGTTACTGCCTGGGAATCAACCCCTTTGACCAGCCCAACGTTGAGGCGGCCAAGGTGCTGGCACGCAAGATAACCGCGGAATACAGGGAAAAGGGATCGCTTCCCGCTGAAACACCTTCTCTTGTAAGCGATGCCATTTCGATCTACGGCGACGTGCATACAAACACCCCTGGGGAAGCACTGAGCTCCTTTCTCGATCACGCCAAGGTGGGCGCCTACGTTTCTCTACAGGCCTATGTTCAGCCGATGGCGGAAACAAGCACAGCACTGAAAAACCTGCGCGCGAGGCTCCGCGATACGTATCACCTGGCAACAACAGTGGGCTACGGGCCCCGTTTCCTCCATTCCACCGGCCAGCTTCACAAAGGTGACGCCGGCAACGGCCTCTTCATCCAGTTCACCGCCGATGACAAACGAGATATCCCCATTCCCGAGGAGGCGGGCTC
>CBFCYQ010000363.1:0-2613 GCA_965602205.1 uncultured bacterium
TACTGGATTCGAACCAGTGACCCCCTGCGTGTAAGGCAGGTGCTCTAACCAGCTGAGCTAACCGCCCATAGGCTTCAAATCCTTCGGCAACAGGTACGACCAAAAGCCGCCCGGAAAAACCACCTCGAAGAGCCACCCAATGGCCAGCCCTTCGAGCCCATAATGATAGTCAAAACCGACAAAAAAGCAAGCCCAAATATGCCAGCCTCCCCCCACACACACCTCCGGGCGGAGTCGCCTCGGCCGGAATTATGCTCAACAGGCCCCTTCTCAAGTCCGACTCTTTGTATAAGCGGTGGTAATTCTTGGTTGACCCGGTCAACCCGAATCTCTATTTTGGTAGGCACGCAAAGGAATGGCTATGTCTGTTGACCCTTCGATTTTCAAGGCTTATGACATCCGGGGAATCTACCCCGATCAGCTAAACGCCGACACCGCTCATAAGATCGGTTATGCTCTGGTGAACTACCTGAAACCCAAGGTGGTCGCGGTCGGCCGCGACATGCGCCTGTCGTCCGATGAGTTGTTTGAGGCCCTTACCGGCGGCATAAACAGCGGTGGCGCCGATGTTGTTGACCTGGGTCGCATATCCACCGACGGTCTTTATTTCGCCGTAGGCCAATTTGGCTACGACGGGGGCGTTATGATTACCGCCAGTCACAATCCAAAACAATACAATGGCTTTAAGATCTGTCGTCGAGAAGCCGTGCCGCTTTCCGGCCAGGAAGGACTGTACCAGATCCGCAAGTTCATCGAAGATGAAGACCCCATGCCGAAATCGCCCTCCCCGGGCAATATCGTCAGAAAGGACATCACCCGCGACTACGCCGACCACTGCCTCTCGTTTATCGACAGCTCGAAGGTAAAGCCGTTCAATATCGTCATTGATGCCGGCAACGGCATGGCCGGCGCGACTCTGCCGCCAGTGCTGGACAGACTACCCCTTAATACCACCAGGCTCTATTTCGAACTTGACGGCAGTTTCCCCAACCATCCCGCCTCGCCTATCGAGGTGGAAAACCTGGTTGATCTGCAAAAACAGATTGAGACGACCGGCGCTGATTTCGGGGTGGCCTTCGATGGCGACGCCGACCGGATGTTCCTGGTAGACAAGGACGGTGCACAACTCGGCGGCGACATGGTCACGGCGCTGGTGGCCAAGTCCCTGCTGGCCAAGCACCCGGGCGAGACTATCCTTTACAACCTGATCTGCTCCAAAGCTGTGCCGGAATTGATAGAGCGTTTGGGGGGGCGGGCTGTCCGCACCCGGGTAGGGCACGCCCTGATAAAACCGCTGATGAAGAAACATAACGCCATCTTCGGCGGCGAACACTCCGGCCATTTCTACTTCCGGGAAAACTGGTTCGCCGACTCAGGTCTTATCGCCTTTCTGGTCTGCCTGGAACTGCTCTCCGTTGAAGGACGGCCTCTCAGCGAAATGGTAAGGGAAATCGACCCGTATTTCCGCTCCGGCGAGATAAACACGCGCGTTGATTCTATCAAGGATAAGATAGCTCAGGTCAAAGACGCTTTTGCCTCCGGCAAGCAGGATGAGATCGATGGCCTGACTGTCCAGTATGACGATTTCTGGTTTAATCTCCGCCCCTCGAACACCGAGCCGCTGCTGAGACTGAATGTCGAGGCCCGGACCAGCGATATACTCGAAGCCAGAACCGAAAAACTTCTCAAAATAATCAGGGCCTAAATGCCAGCCAAGTCACAGACCAATATCCTTGTCGTGGACGATGACGTCAGTTTGCTGGACCTTCTGGTCGATACGCTGACCACGATTGGCTACCGGGCGGTCGGGGCCCCCGGGGGCGCCGAAGCTCTCGAGAAACTCCGCACGGAGCGATTTGACCTCGTGATATCCGATATCAAGATGCCCGGCATGGACGGCATCGCCCTGCTCGGGGAAATTCGTCGCCGGTACTCCGAGTTGCCGGTTCTGTTCATCACGGGCGTCGCCACCGATGATATCGTCGGAAGAGCGTCGCCTGACGGTTTTTTGGCCAAGCCGTTCCGCATCTCACATATCGAAGAACTGATAGAAAACACTCTTGCGGATAAAAAGGACCGGATCAGTCGGCCTATTCACAGAGTAATGGTCGTCGATGACGACGATACTTTCCGGGAGATGCTCGCCGACGCTCTCAGTTATAGCGGCTATGCTCCTCTGCCGGTGGCTGATGGTCAGTCCGCCCTGCGGGAGCTTGAAGGCGGTCCGGTTGACGCTGTAATCACCGACATCAAAATGCCCGGAATGGACGGCGTCACCCTGCTAAAAAAGGTGAAAGAGAAATATCCCAATCTGCCGGTAATATTGATCACGGCGTACCACAGCGAAGCGGAGGTTCAGGACCATGCGGGTTTTCGACCCGCTAACGGATTCCTCCAGAAACCGTTCAGAGTGGAGGCCATCGTAGAACTGCTCGACCGGCTGGCCTTGTCTCCCACTACTGAGAACTCATAAACATCGGGCTGGTCTCCTCTCCAAAATAGCATTGCCTATAAATGGGGACCGTTATTTCCCGGGCGGGTTTGAGTTCGGGATATAAAAAGCCCCGCAGTTTTGCGGGGCTTTATTCACGCCGCTGAAGGTTTCAGCCGTAA
>CBFCYQ010000364.1:0-2608 GCA_965602205.1 uncultured bacterium
GAGGTCTCGGTGGGCGGGCCGGCAACTTCCCTCTTGCATCATTATCTGTCATGGTATAGTATAAATATGTATGAAGCTGGGAATTATCGGAAAACCTCAAAGCGGCAAAACGACCGTTTTTAACGCTGCGGCGGGACGACAGGAAGCTGTGGGCGATTTCAGCCAGGCGGTGCACCGGGCCGTGATCAAGGTTCCGGACAAGCGGGTGGACATCCTCGGCGAGATCGTCAAACCGGAAAAGATAACCCACGCCGAGATCGACTTTCTGGACGCCGCCGGGTTCACCGGCAAAGGCAAACAGTCCACCACTTTCGATTTCACGCCCGAGTTGCACCAGATGGATGCCTACATCATGGTCATCGACGCTTTTTCGCCGGAGGCCAATCCCGCAATTGACATCCGGGACCTCTTTGACGAGATGATCCTGTCCGACCAGGTCATGATTGAGAACAACATCAGCAAGCGGCAGAAGAAGATGAAGGTGACCGGCGACAAGGCCGAGCAGCACGAGCTGGATCTTCTCAGAAAGTGCCTGGCGCACCTGGAACAGGAGAAACCGCTGATGGACCTGGAGCTGGAGGAAGCCGACGAGAAGCTCCTGCGCGGGTACATGTTTCTCTCGCAGAAGCCGGTTCTGATCGTCATCAACTGCGGTGAAGAGAGCATCAAGAAATGCGTGGAGATTGTCGCCCAGTTCGGCCATTTCGCCGACCCGGGCAAGAAGGAGCTGGTGGCGCTGTGCGGCCAGATGGAGATGGAACTGGTGCAACTCGACGACACCGACCGCGAACTGTTCCTGAAAGAACTCGGCATCGCCACCCCGGCGATGGAGAAAGTCATCCAGAAATCGTACACGTTGCTGGGGCTGATCTCGTTCCTGACGATGACCGGACCGGAAGTGCGGGCCTGGACTGTCAAGCACGGTACTTCCGCTCTCAAAGCCGCCGGGGCCATCCACACCGACATGGAGCGCGGGTTCATCCGGGCCGAGGTCACGCATTTTGATGATTTCGTCGAGCACAAGACCGCAGCAGCCTTAAAAGCGGCCGGAAAAACCAGGCTGGAGGGCAAGGACTACTCAGTCCAGGACGGCGACGTTATCCTGTTCCGGTTCAACGTTTAGGAAACTTGCAACAAATGGTCGACATCCTCGGTTATAAGGTTTACCCTGGCATGGACACAGTCGGCGTCTCTCCTTCGGGGTCTCGGCGATGAATTGCCGCCATTAGAGATGGTGTCAGCGGGAAGTTACGGGAATAAAATCCGCTGACGGGTGTTCAAAATTTGCGCGATTGTGACGATAAGACGAGATAAGTGGACTTATTTAGCGAACTTAACAGGTTAAAGTAATTGTGGTAGACACACTCAAAAAAGAAGAACAACAGGAAAAGGCCGAAAAACTCCAACTGCCGATTCTGCCTCTCAAGGGGACCATCGTATTTCCATACCTGGTGGTGCCCTTGATGATCCAGGAGGCCGAGCAGACGCGCCTGGTGGATGATGCCCTGATGCAGGGCTCACGAATCGGCCTGTTCCTTCAGAAAGATCCCAAGATCGACAACCCCAGCGAGAACGATCTGTATCGGGTCGGCGCTTCGGGCAGTATCCTGAAGATGCTGCGTTTTCCCGACGGCACGGTGCGCTTTTTGATCCAGGGTTTGGCGCGCGTCAGGATTAAGCGATTCACCAACGACACTCCATACATGATGGCCGAGGTCGAGGAACTCGAAGAGAAATCCCGGCAGAGCGTCGAGATGGAGGCGATGCAGCGGAATCTTGTCGAACGCGTAAAGACGCTCGTGGACCTTGCCCCGTACTTGAACGAAGAATTTCATGTTTCCGCCATAAACCAGGATACGCCCTCCAAGCTGGCCGATTTTATCGCCTCCAACATCAACATCTCGATTGCCCAGAAACAGGACATCCTGGAGGAACTGGATGTTATGAAGCGCATGCAGGCGCTTTACATGGCGCTGAACAAGGAGATCGAGGTCTTAGAGCTGTCGCAGAAGATTCAGGCCGATGCCGCCAGCGAACTGGGTAAATCGCAACGTGACTATATCCTGCGCGAGCAGTTGAAAGCCATCAAAAAAGAGCTGGGCGACGGTGACGAGACTTCGGAGATCGAAGAATTCGAAGAACGCATCAAAGCCGCCGGCATGCCTGATTACGCCAACCAGGCGGCTCACAAGGAACTCGACCGCCTCTCGCACATGACGCCGTCGTCGGCCGAGTACACCGTTTCCCGCACTTACCTCGACTGGCTGGTGTCGCTGCCGTGGAGCAAATCGACCGAAGACAAACTGGATTTGAAAAAGGCCAAGAAGGTGCTTGACGAAGACCACTACAACCTCGAGAAAGTCAAGGACCGCATTCTCGAGCACCTGGCGGTACGGAAGATCAAGCGCGATGTCAAGGGTCCCATCCTGTGTTTCGTGGGGCCTCCGGGTGTCGGGAAGACGTCCCTGGGTAAGTCGATTGCGCGCGCCATGGGACGCGAGTTCGCCCGGGTTTCGCTGGGCGGGATGCGCGACGAGGCCGAAATACGCGGCCATCGACGCACCTATATCGGCTCCATGCCGGGCCGGGTTATCCAGAGTCTGAAGCG
>CBFCYQ010000365.1:0-2607 GCA_965602205.1 uncultured bacterium
GCCAGAAAATCCGATGGAACGATCTCGAGTTTGAGGTAGACAAGGTCGAGGGACAGCGAATCCTGGCGGTCAAAGTGCGCAAGTAATCACGCCTGTCGATTTATCCGCTTCACCCATAGGGACAACTGGTGTAGTTCGCATCACGTACATTGCAGCCGCATCCTGGCCCGAAGTATACGCTATCTATGTGATTTCGCTGATCTGTGTTTTTGCAGTTTGAGGGACAGAGCTGAGAGGGTCCGCGCGATCTCGACGTTTTTGAATGGCCTGGTAATGTAGTAGTCAGCCCCGTGAGTCAGAACATCCTCGGCGCTGATATCGTTGGTGTAGGCAGTTATCAACAGGACCATCGTTTCAGGGTAGTTGGTTTTAATTTCAGTCAAAAGCTCGAACCCGTTCATTTTGGGCAACTTGATGGCCGAGATGACGAAATCGTACGGTGTTTTCTTCATTTTCTCGAGAGCCTCGCGTCCGTCGGCGGCTTCTGCGACGGCATAGCCCTCCCTGGTGACAATTCGTGCGAGGATTTTACGTATGAGGCCTTCCTCATCAACAATCAGGACGGAAGCTTTGGGATCCATCGAGGCCATCCCCCACAACTCAGGTTGCTAACACATCAGGTGTCAAAGACACGGTTATTTATATTATTTCGGCAGATTGTGGAAATGCCTTACCAGACCCGGCGGGCAACCTCGCAATCAGTCTGATGCCGGACCATAATTAACTGGTTTTTAACGGCTTACGTAGAACTGAAGATAGACGAGGAAGCCCACGACAAGCGTGAAGAGAACCCCGGTTATAAACCCCATCCGAAAGGTATTGTATCTTGAGAAGAAAGGCGTTCTCTTGCCCGTCTTGTCGGTCAGGTCGGCATGGCAATGCCGGCATCTTATGGCCTCGGCGGCGATGGTCTCCCGGCAGTAGGGGCACTTGGTCAGTTTCTTGGCGACGGTCATGATTCAGTATGTCCTGGAGATGCGATCAAAGGCAACAAAAAAAGATGCGTTCGGCGCGCTGCTTCCATTTCAGGCAGGACAGGCGGGTGCTCCCGCCTACCTTGATGATATTCCGCGCCGCTGGTGGTGACACCGCTTTCTACGCCTGTGTCGTCTCCAGGGCCGGGAACTCCACGCGCGCGAACCAGTCGAGTTCAATATCCTCGAAGAGACTGTCTCGCGTTTTGCAGTCAGCGAAAAACTTCCATTCGCCAGGCGTGATTTCTTCGCCCTTTATTAACTTATCGGCCATCGCCGCCAGGCGGTTGAAGTCCTCGTAGTGTTCGCTCAGGCGAAGCTCGGCGTAATCACGGGCGGCAAATGTCGAGATCAGAAACTGCCAGTCCGAGGCCGACATGAGCATCAACTCACGAGCGGCTTGTTTGAGAATGTCGACAAGCTCACCATCTATAGAATCACGGTTGTCCGACCAGTAGGTGGCCAGTTCGTGCATTCTGGCCTCGGATTCATATATATGCTTCCAGGTCCATTCGCAGTGCTCATTCAGCCAGATATAGTGATGATTGCCCTGGCCCCAACTGCCCTCGGGAATAGAGACGATCTTGGTCGGCTGGGTGCGGTCATAATGCTCCGCAAGAAATGTCAATTCGACGTTTTCGCTCTGGCAGATATTCTTGAGGACCTGCTTGACAAACAAAGGACCTTCAAACCACCAGTGGCCGAACAGTTCAGCGTCGTAAGGGGCGACCAGCACACCCTCTTTTTGGCTTTCCTGATAATAGGCCGAGAGAATTTCCTCTATTTTTGACGAGAAATGACCGGAGTTTTCCGGCAGGCGGGCCATGGCCCACTCGTGATGATACTCCATCTTGTCGGCCAGGTCGGCTTTGGCCGAAGTGACCTCCCAGTACCGGTGGCCGCCCGGAAAGCGTTTCTTGTGGAAGTCGAGATAATTGCCGTCTCCGGGGTAGCCGTGCTCGCCGGACCACACCAGCAGCCCGGTTTCGGGGTCCCTGGTGAAGATAGCCGTCGGTTTCTTGCCTTCCAGAGCTGACGATACCAGGTAAACCTCGCGCGGCGTTTTCTCTTTTTCTTCATCACGCTGGACGTAGCTTTTTTCGAATTGTCCCCACAAAAGCCTGAGGGCCTCAAATCGATCGATATACACGCCGATCGATTTGCCGCCTTTCAGAAGAGCGGAGTCGATGACGAAGAAATCCAGTCCGTTTTCGCTCAGGAACTCGTCCACACCCTTTCTCAGGTAAGGTGACTGCCGGCCCCGGATAGGCACGGGGGGAGTCCATTCGTAACGGGGACGGTAAGCGCACTCGGGCAGCCAGATACCGCGCGGGGAACGTCCAAAATGCCTCTGGTAGTTTTTGACGGCCATCTTGGTCTGAGCCTGCAGGGACTCATCGCGAGACAGCAAAGGATAGTAGCCGTGGGTGGCGCCACATGTCATGATTTCCAGGTACCCGTCATCCTGCAATTTTTTGAATTCGAAGATGACATCGTGGCCGATATTGTTGAAGTGCTCCAGAGTGAGATTGTAGAACTTCTCCCACATATGTGCGTTGGCCAGCATATTCTCCTGACCATACTTGTAGAATTCCTCACTGTCTTGTTCCGCCGCCCGGACCTTCTGATTGAG
>CBFCYQ010000366.1:0-2601 GCA_965602205.1 uncultured bacterium
AGTATCAGCCAGGCTGTCTATTACGCTCCATCCGGGTACCTGGTGCTGGTCACGTACCAGCCGCAAGCGGCCGTCGGGCTGGACACGATGCACGGGCTTCTGATTTACAGACTACGGTACGCGCAGGAAGGGGGCGGGCAATGAAGTGGGCCGTTATTCTGATAATTGTTTCGCTTGTGACGCCACTTGCCATCTTCGCTCAAAGCGATGCCGGCTGTGAGCAGGTCTTTGTACTTTCAGATAAAACGAAGGGCGACCACGCCCTCATGTTCTACCGGGAGGACTGGCAGGGTGACAGATGCGGCCGTGGGAAATTCTATACCCTGTTCATCTTGCCGGACAGGGTGCATTCATTTCCGTCAGATTTGCGCGGCTACTGGGTGTCGCGGCTGTTCGAGAATCTGCCCCTAGAAGAGTACGTGGTGCTTGCCGATTCGAGCGGCGTCTGGCGCCTCAACGACTCTGTTACTTTCCGGGTCGGCGTGCCGGACTCGACGTTCGAGAGCCGGTACTTGTCGCTGCCGAAACAAGACGCTCAAACATGGTATTGGGAATGCGCCGAGAACTGTTATGACACGCTGGTTTTTGAGGGCGCGTGCCCGGAGCGGATTTACCGCCATCCCGGAGGGATGTATAAAGACTTCGGTGTCAAAGAGGCCCGGTACTACCCGGAATCGCAGTTCTTGATAGTCGTGACCGAGCAGGCCCGGCGTGATGAGAAAGAACGCTCGATGCACGGCCTGATTATTTTCAATGTCAATGGCTGGCAGTGGCTGGATTCAAGCCCCTGCGACTGGTAAGACGGATTACGGCTCGAGTTGACCGTGCTTGAGCCGTTTGAATTTACGCAGGCATTCCAGGTAGACCCCTTCGGCCAAAAAGCGGGGGTAGCCCTCGCCGATGCTTAACTCGAAAATAAGCATTTCCGTGCCACCGTCGTAGTGCGACACCATCACGTTGGGGATAAACCGGGTCTTGTCCTCCAGATAGAGCGTCGGGATGTCCTCGTCATTGGCATTCAAGACGGAATCCACTGACCGGAACACAAGATTCTCGCCGTAGTGCCGGCGCATGTCGGCGGTGTCGCTTGACACGATTCTCTCAAAGCTGTGACCGGTTTTCTTGTGACGGGCAAGATCATAAAAGACAGCCGTTATCATTATGCCGCAGGAGTCGTAGCGGTCGGTCTCCGGTACAAAAGCCAGCGAGTAACCGTCTTTGATAGGCTCCTCGATGACCATCACAAACCCGTCCGGGGCATAAACGACATAGTCATAGAGCTTGCCTCGATAGTAGGCGGTGTTGCTGTCAAGAAACTGACCGGCATTGTCCGCCTCGGGCAGGTTACCCGCTTTCAGGCCCGGCCGAGCCGAGAGATTTGCCGTGCAGAGACAGGCAAACAGTAGGGAAATTACAGTCCTTCGCACCTTTAACATATCGGCCATTCGTTATCGCAGTTTATGGAACATGTACGCACATTCCGGCGGTGTTTGCAATGGAAAAATCTGGCAGTTTTTTGAGTCGGGAGCTTGTTTTTTGCGCAAATGAGCCTAATATTAGGCCTTAAAATAAGAAAAGAATTTAATCTCAATAACAGTAACCACATATCTGAGGTTTTTATGGCAGGAATTGTTGGCTATGGTGCCCACCTTCCGAGACATCGCATCAAGGTGGAAGAGATTGCCAAGGTCTGGGGCGCGGATGCCCCCAGTTACAAGAAAGGACTGATGCTCCGCGAGAAGTCGGTGCCCCCGCCCGATATGGATACCATTACCCTGTCGGTCGAGGCGACCAAGAACGCGCTCAAGCGTTCCGGTGGCGTCAATCCGGTAGATATCGGGGCGGTTTATATCGGTTCGGAGTCACATCCCTACGCGGTCAAGCCGTCCGGGACGACCGTTGCCGAGGCCATCGGGGCGACTCCCGACATCCACTGCGCGGATTTCGAGTTTGCCTGTAAGGCCGGCTCAGAGGCCATGTTTGTGGCTCTATCGCATGTAGACGCGAAGGCCATGCCGTATGCCCTGGCTATTGCGGCGGACACCTCGCAGGGCGCGCCGTCGGACGCATTGGAGTTTTCGGCTGCGGCCGGCGCGGCGGCTTTTATCATGGGTTCGAAGAATCTCATTGCGGAGGCGTTGTACACGCATTCGTATATGACCGATATGCCGGATTTCTGGCGCCGCGAGCACCGTTTCTACCCCATGCACGGCGGCCGGTTCACCGGCGAAGAGGCCTATTTCGCGCACACCAAGGGGGCGTCGAAAGCCATCATGGAAAAAGCGGGTATGAAACCGGCGGACTTCAAGTACGCGGTTTTTCACCAGCCGAACGGCAAGTTTCCGCAGAGAGTGGCCTTCGACCTGGGCTTCACCCAGGAACAGATCGATCCCGGCTGGCTCTCGCCAACCCTGGGTAACACCTACTCCGGAGCATCGCCAATAGGTCTGTCGGCTACCCTCGATGTTGCCCAGCCCGGCGACTTGATTCTGATGTGTTCCTACGGCTCGGGAGCGGGCAGTGACTCGTTCGTCTGGAAAGTGACCGAGCGCATCAACGAAGTACGTGACCTGGCCGTGCGAACCAGGAAGCTTCTGGAAG
>CBFCYQ010000367.1:0-2599 GCA_965602205.1 uncultured bacterium
TTGCCCGTAAGATTGGACGGCACGACAACCTTGCGGCGCCTTATTATCAGCAGGCCGCCGACCATGATCAATAAATCGCGCCCCACGATAACTGCCGCCAGCCACAACGGGAAGCCCCGGAACCACACCAGCAGTACCACCAGGACTCCGGCAAATATCTTGTCGGCCACCGGGTCGAGTGCGATGCCCAGGTCGCTGATTTGACCGAGCTTTCTGGCCAGATACCCGTCAAGACCGTCGGTCACGGCAGCCAGGATAATCAGAAGCAACGCGATAACCGTCGCCCGATCATCGCCCCTCCACAGAAAATACCCTATAACGGGTGTAAGAAAAACGCGGGACAGCGAGAGCAGGTTGGGAATGCTAAAAACACCGGCCTTAGGCATACCACGAAAATACAATGCCCGTCACCGAAAAGCCAATGCTGTTTTGCGGACTCTTACGGACACGGTCCGGGCGGCGGACCGGAAGGCATCCCGAAAAGATAAGTGATCAGGTACGCAATATCCGCGATGTTTATCTTGTCCTCAAGGTCGCCGTTGGCATTGCCCTCGTCGAGGCAGGCCGGCGCCGGACCGGTAGGCGTGCCGAAAAGCCACCTGACAAGATATGTTATATCGGAAATATTGACCTTCTCCTCGCCATCGAGATTAACATTCCCCCTGTCCCCTATGCAGCACTCGAACGGCGTACAGGCAATCCAGGGCCCGGCCGGCGATGTCGACTCAAGCGGCGGCACCCCGGTCACGGGCTGGCCGAAGTCGAAGGCCGTCACGTCGACATAGTAACAATCATCGGGAAGCAATCCTTCGATGGTCATTTCATACTCGAAATATTTCAAGTAGCCGTCGGGCGTAAGCTCTTCTGGCTCCGCCTGACCGGGGTCCAGACTGCTCGGGTACGGCTGCGTGGGATAAATCTTCTGGATCGGCGTCACTACCCCCAGTTCGGAGAGGTTTTGCCCCACAGCCGCAAAATAGAAGATGGAATCAGGGTGGTCCGGATGCACGTACGGGTAACTCGCCGTAAACGCCGCCGGGTCAAAGGTCTCATCACCGCATGATTCGCCGTAAAGACAGCGTAGCTGTTCTACGGTGTACGGAACGGCTTCAGTTTCCCACCCCGGCTTGGATGCATCCCAGAGGTGCTTGATGTAGTCCTCGATGTCATACGACGCCATCAAAGCGTACGAGCCGGTGCTGCCGTCCAGCGACACATAGACACGATAGCCCTCGAAATCTCGTAGTCTCCAGAAAGCATCATCGGTTGTCTCGGGTACAAGGCCGTTCCATCTTACCCGTACGGCTCTTATCTGCGGCTCCAGCCAGACAGTCGGCGGGGCGGGCGGCAGCACTCCGCGATAATCCGGAAATCCGTCGCCGCTGGTGTAGATTAGCTCCTCACCGCAAAGTTTGGTATTGCCGGCATAGCCGTCGCCATCGGTATCCACCCCCGGGTTATCGAATATCCACGACGCCCAGTGGGCGTTAAGAAGGAAGTCCTCGAAATTGAGGTTGGCATAGTACTCGGGCGGATTCAGCGGAAGATTGCTAACATTGCCTGTAACCGTATGCAGTCCTTCACCGGCCACGTAGGCGAGCGTTACCGGAAGACTCTGCCCCGGCTCGATACTGGCGATTGGTCCCAGCGACAGAAGATACCTCGTATCGTAGCCATCACTGAACTCATCGAAGATTTCCTCGGGGTGCATCCACAGAGGATCGGTCTCGCTAATCGAAGCCGTGTAGGCCTGGTCATAGTCGATTTCCCGATTCCGCATGATATAGTACTTGTTGGCATCTCCCTCCGGTGTGCCGATGCCACCGGTCTGGAAATCGCGGAAATCCTCCGGCCATTCGCCCGCCCCGGCTCTTTCCCTGGGGCCGAAATCACGATCAGGATTACCGTTACTCATCCACCAGTTGAACGATACATTGACCGCGTCTATAGGAGGATACAGAACATGCAGACCGGTGATATCGGGAACAGGATACTGCTCGGTGAGATCGCCGTCGTTGTCGGCGATCCAGGCAATACTGACCGCTTCGGTGTCGGCACATGCCCCATAGTCTATCGGAGCGGACGCGATAAACCCGTTGAGGTCATCCGCATAACCGTAGCCCGGACTCAGATCGTGTAACACGTCACCGTCAACATAGAAACCCACATATATATTGTTGAGTGTCTGCAGCCCGATGTTTTTGATACGGTAATCCATCAGAACGAAATCCTCGGCATAAGGATACGACCAGGCATAGGAGCTCTGGGTGATTTCGATATTCATAGGCAGGTGCGGCCGCCCGAAGAAGTCGTCGTTTACACCGTCCGTGTACGTATCGGTGTAAACCGACACATAATCCTCTTCTGAAACAGCGCCCTCAAACTCAGGCTTAGTCGAATCCAGTGTCGAACGGTAAATCATCTCTCCCAGCGGTGACTGGTCGGGGAACATCTCGAAGCTGTATTGCCAGCCATCGACCCCTGCCGACACCAGCGTGTCCCCACCGACCACCGCGCCGACCCAGATTGTTGCCCCCCAGAGATACTCCAGGCCGGAACCGATAGGGTATTCGCAACTCGGTACCGGCTCACCGGTGAA
>CBFCYQ010000368.1:0-2593 GCA_965602205.1 uncultured bacterium
TGTGGATAAGCGTATTGGACTTGGTGACGTTTGTTACTCTATTGCGGCGTTTACGCGCGAGTTGGAAGCTGTAGTGCGCGATTCGCTCGGCGCCTTTGCGGGTAAAGATACTGGTATCGGTGGCCATGCCATCGGCAAAATCACCTCGAACGATGCCGCCCGACTGAACGAACTCGCCTTCGGTGTTCTCGCGAATGACGACCAGATCGATATCTTCGGGGGTTTTGCCCTTGAGAGGTCCCGGCACACCGGTCAAAAGCCTCGCCGGACGATAGTTAACATACTGATCGAAGCTGACTCGCACTTTGAACGTAAATAACTTCGCGGGCAAGGTGTCATCGACATCGGGCAACCCCACCGCACCGAAATACAGCGCATCGAAGTTCTTGAGAGTCTCCAGTGCGCCGTTCGGCATGAACTCGCCGGTTTGCTTATAGTACCCGGCACCGTAGGGGAAGCTCTCGTATGAAAGCTGGAAACCGAATCTCTCGGCGGCTGCGTCGAGCACGGCAGCTCCGGCGGGGACTATCTCGGGCCCGATGCCGTCACCGGGTATCAATGCGATGTTGTACTTGCTCATACTGATCTGATGCCTCTTTCGCCGTTAATATCAGGGTCGTGAATCGTCACCCGTCGGCCGCTTGGTAGCGGGCGGTTCGTTCGGTGGCGATTATAAGCGCCGGCGGCTGGTTGTGGAAGCAAAAAACCGGCCTTGGTGTTATCTTGCGACCACCTTGCCCAGTGTCACTTCAGCCGATCCTGCGTCGGCCGGACGCTTGAAGTCGCGGTCCTTCGTCATGATCCATTTGTCGAACTCAAAGCCGTCTTCTCTCATGCAGAACTCGATCGTGTGCAAGCCAGGCTGGTCGATATCGATGAATATCTTGTAGGGCTCGCCGCAGTGCAGTTTATTGGTGCGCTGCCTGGATTCCCATCGCCACGAATTTTTGCCTTCACACCACTGCAGCCTTTGGCCTGACTCAGGCCAGACACCGTCGACGCCGACGTGCAGACCGTTATCCTCGCTGCCGGTCGAGTAGGCGCGCACCCAGACGTAATATCGGCCGGTGGTCCGAAACTGGACCGGGTAAAGCAAAATCGCCATCTTACCGGCCTCGTTGGAGAAGTTCTGACCGCCAATGAGCTTATCGCTGTGGGTTCTGCGTGTGTCGGGCAGGACCTCGACGTACGCGCCGCCGCTCGCTGAATCCGCGTGACTAGGGTCGCCATCGGGCGTGATCTTCGAGGCCAGGGACTTGCTGGTGATGTGCCATTTGCGAATATCGGTTTTGAGCTGCGCAGCGAAATGCTCGGCCTCGCCGGTAACCAAGCCGTTCTTTTCCTCGAAGACAACCACATCGCCAGCAGTGATGGCTTTTATGTCACGTTCTTCGACGAGCGGCGCCGGTTTCACAGATGCGGCTCTTGCGGCTTTCGGTTTCTGGACCGGGAATTTGGCCGATGCACCCGCGGGCGTAAACATAAGCGACTGCCAGCGTCCACGGGAATAGCCTTTGCGGCTGCCCTGTGTGCTTGTGCTGTTGGTGGCAGTGTTGAACTCAATCCTTATCTTCGCCCCTTTACTAATGGAGATGCTATTCCATGTTTTAAGGGTAGGCTTGTAATCCTCAGAAGTCTTGGGATTAGTGAACTCACCAACCATCTTGCCGCCGATCAAAAGCTTGTATGTGGACTCACCGTCGGTTTCGGCCATAGTAGTCAACGTTATGTTGTACTTACCGGTTTTGCCCGTGAATGTGGCCTCGGCGGCGGCGAATTTGTCCTTATAGTCATCCGGATTAATCGCCAGTGCATTGTGGCCGTTGTCTTTGTATGCGCCCACGAAGCCGCCTCCCGCGGCGATCTTGAAGTGTTTGATGGCCCTGAGGACAACCGAGCCTTCGGGAGTCGGCAATGCCGCTGCGACAGGCGCCGGAGGCGGGCCGTCAGCCGCCAGAGACAGTTTGCCCTTGCCCTTTATCACAAGCAACCAGTCGTTGCCATCCGGGGCGGTTAGTTCGATCTTATTATTAGTTGAACCTCTCTTGAGCAAGCCATTGAGGCCGTCGCCGGTCCGCGGATTGAACCAGCCGTAATCAAATTTGCCGGAGGTGACATTCAACTCCATCTTACCACCGCGCTTAAGGTAGACCAGATACAGTTCGTTCGGCTTGCAGAGAACATAATCGTCCCTGCTCGCGGTCATCTCATCTTCGCACTTCATATCCCAGAACGGGATTTCGTACTTGTCGAAGAACTGCAATGCTATCCGGCACTGGTCCCACACCTTTTGACGCGTGCGATAGTCCTGGCAGGTCAGGTCGCTATGGGGATGTTTGTAGCCGAAGTACCACTCGACGCCCGCCCCCCCGGCCATGATATTGCCCCACAGGGCATTCTTTCGGGCATTGTCTCGCGTGGGATCTTCGGCGTCGGTAATCAGGCCATGGGTTGCGTCGCCGGGTTCATCACAGGCTACGACCCATCGTTTACCCGCTGCGACCGACCGATCGATGTAGTCGCGCGTCCGCCTGTGAACCTGGCTGAAATCCGGCTTGCTGGTCTGAAGGGAAAAACCCGTCAGAGCCGATGC
>CBFCYQ010000369.1:0-2585 GCA_965602205.1 uncultured bacterium
ATCTCCAGCGGATCCAAAAGGCCACCTGGGGAAAACTCGGGTACTAACCTAAATAACGTAAAGAAAGAATACCTCTATGAGTACGTCTCGAATTTCTCGTCGTCAATTCCTGGCCGGCTCGCTGGGCGCATGCACGATGTTCCAGACATGGACGCCTGCCAAGTCAGTTCGCCCGCGCAACATCCTCTTTATCATGACGGACCAGCACAATGTCCATGCCCTCGGGTGTTACGGCAGCCGGGAGGTCAAAACACCCAACATGGATCGCCTGGCCCGGCAAGGCGCTCTATTCGAGCAGGCCTTCTGCCAGACAGGGCAATGCTGTCCCGCCCGCTACTCCATTTGGACCGGGCGCTACGCACGCACGCATGGGCTCTACTACAACGGTCAACTGGAGAATCACAAGGAAGACACGATTGGCGATATCCTCGGACGCCAGGGATACAGGACCGCGACCATTGGCAAGCACCATATGCACATGGATGTCATTCCGGACAAGCACGGCTTTGATGTTGTAATTGACCTTCCCGAATATCAGGCGTTCATGGAATCCGAAGGAAAAGCGGGGCAAGATCGCAAGGGCGATTTTCTGCCCGAAAATGTACATCCGGGCCGTTCGCGCGTAGGTCCGTGCCGGGTGGATAACGATCATCACAAGGCCGGATACTGGGCTGCCCGAGCCATCGACTTCATGCGCGAAAATAAAGACCAGCCATTTTGCCTGTGGTTGTCGTTTTACGGCCCCCACACGCCGATCATGCCCTCGGAACCCTGGGCGTCCATGTATGATCCCGCCCGTGTCACGCTGCCGCCCAACCACTCGTACGACTATGACTACAACACGCCGGGGCTCAAAGGCACCCAGGCAAAATCCGGCACCTTCGGCGCGGATCTTCACCGCAAGACACTGGCCTACTACTACGGCCTCGTCAGTCAGATCGACTATAACATCGGCCGGGTCCTGGACGAACTGGACCGCCTTGGTCTGGCGGACAACACGGCAGTGGTATATACCGCGGACCACGGCGAAATGATGAGTGAACACGGCGCATGGACCAAAGGCGGTCAGGGATACGACGCTACGGTACGCGTGCCCCTGATACTCAGCTGTCCCGGCGTCATCCCCCCGGGCGGGCGCAGACAGGCTCTGGCCTGCTCCATAGACCTGTTGCCGACGCTGCTCGAACTGACGCATCTGCCGATTCCCCAAAACGTGCAAGGCAAAAGCCTGGTGGCCCCGGCGAAGGGAGAATCCGGCGCATGGCGTGACACCATCTTCTCGGAGATCGGCGCCTCGCTTGAGAACCAGACCGTCACCACGCGCACGGCAAATGCCAAGTACATTGTCTACCGGAAAAACGGCAAGGTGGCCTATGAACAACTCTTCGACCTCGAGAAAGATCCTTGGGAAATGAAAAACGAGATCGGCAATCCCAAGTACACACAGGTGCTGGCCACCATGCGCGGGAAACTGATCCGCTGGGAAAGGGAAACCAAGGCGGTTGCACCCTGCAAGCGCGTGCAGAAAAAGACCGTGCGACGCGGCCGGGCGGGCGCATAACGTACAAGGAATAAGGCCCCTATGAACAGTCGCGGTTTTCTGAAAATACTGGTATGTGTAATGACTGCTGTAGCCCTGCCCATGGTGGCCTCTGCACAGGATGTAGAGAACATCGCTAGTGAGAAAAGCCATCGCCCGCTCCTGGGCGTACAGCGCTGGGATATGTATTCCGGAAAAGGCGCCACGCAAAAACAGGAACTCGGTTACCTCCCGGGCAAACAGGGTTTTCTAAAAAACCCCGAGTGGCATGAGCGTGCCCCCTTCTTCTGCCGATTGACCGAAGATGTGGACTGGGTAGCGCATCCCGCGGAGGCCGGTCCGCTTTGGTTCAACTACCCCTTCAGCCAGGAACTGCTCCAGGAGGCGATGGATCAGGAGATCCGCTATGCATACAACGCCGGTATCGATTTCTTCATCTACAATGGACCGGCACGCACGCTATTTTCCAATGCCTGGGAACTCAAGAACAACCTGGACTGCCACGTGGCCAGCACCATCCCCGAAGCCACAAATATGAACTTCGTATGGGCGCTATACGGACACCGGGCGATTCACTATACGCGCACCAAAGTGGTCGCCATGATGGATGAAACCATGGAGTACCTGGTAATGGACAACTGGCAGAAGGTGATGGATGATCGCCCCCTGGTCATCGTGCTCTGGCCAGAGCGTTTCCGATCGGATCTGGAAGGCGCGCGCGGCGCAGAACGAATGACGGGGCGTGAGTTTGTGGATTACATTCGTACCCGGGTGAAAGACGCGGGACTGAAGAATCCTTATCTCGTCGGCGCCGGTGTGCCGGCGCGTGCCTATGAACAAACCGGTTTACTGAAGAAAGACGGGTACGACGCGTTCATGGATTATGCCGGCGGCTATGGGGGAAAGGTCGTCGAACGGGACAAGGCCCCCACCTATGCTGAGGCCACGCAAGACCTCATCAACACCTATGAAAGCAAGTTTTTGCACAGGGGGCTCCCCTTCCTTCCTCCGTGCACGAGCATGCAGTATCCGTGGCCCCGGGCCC
>CBFCYQ010000370.1:0-2577 GCA_965602205.1 uncultured bacterium
CCACCATGCGCGTCTCGGGCGTATTGAGGTCCTCGGCTTGTTCAGCCCGGGCCAGGGTCTCCTGCTTGGTAATGATGCACTTGCCCGACGTCATATAAGGTCCGACAAAAGCGGCCTGCATATTGCGTTTGGTGGTGATGGTCATGTTGGAAATTACGACATCGACATCGCCCCGTTCCAGGGCGGGCAGGAGATCGGCGAAGGGCAGTGTCTTGATGGTCAGTTTGACATCCATCGACTTGGCCATCAGCCGCGCCATGTCGATGTCCAGACCGACCACTTTGCCATCCCCGCGTGTGTAGGTCATCGGCGCCATGTTGGCCGATGTGCCGAGTATCAACTCACCGCGCTGGGCAATGCGGGTCAAGACCGGCGCGTCGCTGTTGCGCGTCTGTGTGCTGTTGCAGGCGGTGACGAGCAACAGTGTGGCTATCAGGGAGAAAAGCGTCAAAAATCTGGTCACAATAAATTCCTTGCATGTTGTGTGGATTCGATGGTCCTTTCCGCACAGGCCCATCCCGGAGGTCAGCATCTTAATGAAGAATGGGGTAATCTTAAACAGCTAATCGTCCGGTGAGCGCGAAAATCGCCGGTAAGTTATGTCAAGAGGGTTGCGCACCGTTCGGCGCGAAGGTCAAGGTCACCTGCTTTGTGCTCAAAAAGCAAAAAATTATTTTAGTTAGACGGTCAAGGGGCTTGCAACCGGGGGCCAATACTAGAATAATTGCCAAAATTTCTAAGAGCGATACATATCAACGAGGGGTAAACCAGTATGCGCATGAGCAAGAAAACTTTCGTATCCTCACTGGCGGGGATTCTCACGTCGTCGCTATTGGTGGCGGCTGCTACGCAGTCCCGGGCGGACGATGGTTCACCGGGTTATGTTGAAAATACCCGGGGAAATATCGTGCGCAGCGGCAGCGGCGAGTGTGTGCATACCGGCTACTGGAAGTCCGAAATGGCCAACATCGTCGGCTGTGACGGCGTGACGCTGGATGCCCAGGTCGAGGTGATCGAGGGTGCACCGAGCGGGCTGGTCGGTCAGCTTGTCATTCCGGAGGCGGCGCTGTTCGCCTTTGATAGCGCGGAACTCACCGCTGAGGGCAAGATTAACATCGATGAGAGAATCCAGGAATTGGAACCGGAGATCTCCAAAGCCTTTGCGGGTATCATTATCGGTCATACCGACAGCACCGGTAGTGCCGAATACAACCTGGGCCTGTCCATGCGACGTGCGCAGGCGGTAAGCGATTACCTGGTGAGCACCGGGGTGGACGCTGACATACTCAGGGAAGTCGGTCGCGGCGAAGAAGAGCCGATCGCCTCCAACGACACGGAAGAAGGACGGGCCCAGAACCGTCGGGTGCAGGTCATCGCGGTCGCCGAGCCGCGTGCACTGGACGCCATCCGCTTCCCCAGCGTTGTGCTGTTCCCGCGCCGCAGTGCCGATCTGACCGATCAGGGCAACGAGGTACTGGCGAAACAGTTGGAAGATGCCAGGGAAATGCTGAGCCGGGCGTCCTTCATCGAGGTCATCGGCCACACGGATGACGTTGGCGACGATGCCTATAACCAGCAGCTGTCCGAGCAACGCGCTGAGTCGGTGCGCAACTACCTGATCGGCGCGGGCGTGGATGCCAGCAAGATGGTGACGAGGGGTGCCGGCGAGTCGATGCCCATCGCCAGCAACAAGACCGACGAGGGTCGCGCCGAAAACCGGCGGGTCGAGGTCATGGTACTGGGCCGCATGAGATAACAGCTGCTATTTCCGACCGGAAAGCACCCGGGGCAGGAGTGCACGTCCTGGCGCGATATCGCAGCCAGGCGGCTACTCGTTCCCCGGGTGTTTTCCTTTTCGTTTCGATAGCAACCCGTCTTCCGCTACTTTAACGAGCAGATGTTCATTTTCGCTGATTATTTGTGTCAATAGACTGGCATAGATCCAAAGTGGAAGGTTATTATGCGCGGAAATTTCTGTCTCTCGCCTGGCGGCGATTCACCTTGTATGCACTCTGTATGCACTCTGGCGACATTGGGGAATCTGAATGCCATGATATCGCGAAAAAATTCAGAGGCTCCTTAGCTTATGACATCAGTAAAAAACAGTTTTTACACGTGTCTGGTGCTTCTGGTCACTGCTATTGCACTGGCCGGCTGTAGTACAACGCCCGAACCAAAAGGCGAGGCGGCTTTTCCACCGCCAAGCGCCGAAAGCTACGACTACCCGATCGACGATACCTACCTGGCCACAGTACTGGGCACGCCTGAGAAATACCGCGCCGAGCTGCCCGAGAAAATCCCGCTCAAGAAACGCAAAATAAAGATATTCGATCGCGACGTGCCGGAGGCGCTGTGGTATGACGAGGAACTGCGTTACTCGTACGCGTTGCAGAAGAAAGCCGCGCCGCTGGTTTTTCTGATCGCCGGAACCGGGGCTTCCTATGACGGTGGTAAAAACACCAACATGGGACGGGCCTTTTATGAAGCCGGTTTTCATGTCGTCTCGATATCCTCACCCACCCATATGAATTTTATCGTGTCCTCCTCCAAATCCGGGGTGCCGGGACACGCCTTCGA
>CBFCYQ010000371.1:0-2573 GCA_965602205.1 uncultured bacterium
CAGTCAACACCGTTGTTCGCGGATATATATACTTCAAATACATCGGCGTGAGGATTGTCGCCGAAATCATTGCAATACCAGCGCGCATAACGAATCACCGGCTCGCCCCCCGATAGATCCATCGTAGGGGAAATCAAGGTGGTCGTGCCGCCGTCGACGTCGGAATTGCCCGCCAGGTTGTCGGTCAGGAAACAATTGCCGGAACCGTCATAATCGGTCGGCGGATCCCCCCGCTCCCCGTCGGCGGGGACACCGCGATCCCACTGACCATCGGCGGCATCTCCCGAAACCGTCCAGCCATTGTCGGATTCGAAATCATCTTCAAAAGCCACCGTCATACCGGTCGCTACCAGCGCCAGGCGGGGCGCCCCGGGGTCCGGGTCATACACTCGTCCGGACAATGTCTCCTCGGCGCTGACGTAAAATTCCAGCCTGTCGCCACACGCGACGGCCGGCAGCAACGCCTGGTAATGATTCGTCGAAACTTCCGTCATAGATACATCATTAACCGCTCCTCCGTTGACGATGTAATGAAGTTGCCCGCTGCCGCTGACCGGCGTCCCGCCGTTCTTCCCGTTCACCACCACTTCAAACAAGGTCGCCTGTCCGGGAGTCACGCTGGACGGTATCCCTGCGGGATAATCGAATGTCATTCTCACGGAACCGGCGTAATTGACGAAACTGGCGCCGTAGCCGATGAGCGAGCAACCATACTCCATGCGCATGTAGCCGTCATCCTCGCCCCACCCGGTACCCCAGGAATTCCGCATAATCCAGACCCCCGCCGCCCCCTGGCTGTCATCCCAGCCCACCAGGACCACGCCGTGGTTTATCTCGCCGTTTTCGCAGCCGTTAAAAATCCCGCCGGTATACGCCTGCATAGCCGAGTTGGCGCTGACCGCCACCGAGATAGGACCGTAATCGATGATGGCCTGCTTCATGGCGGCAACCGTGGGAATACTGTAGCTGTTGCCGATATACGCCCAGGACTGTATCTGGTAACTGTGGGGGTACGGACAGCCGCACGGCTGGTCAGTGGCCGTATACGGGAAATCCACCTCCATAACCGCCCCCGTGCCGCCGCACGGGTCCAGCTTCGCCAGATGATAGTCGTGCGCCCACCAGCCGCCGTCGCAACCCCAACCATCCATGTTGCAGCTGACCAGCCACTGCTCGGCAAGGTCAACTACCAGGGCGTCCTTGACCTTAATATTACACTCCAGGGCACCCACCGTCGCAAAGGCCCAGCAACTGCCGCAACTGGCCTGGTTCCGGACCGGCGGCAAACCGGTCTCGGTACGCCAGTCAAACGCCGCGGGCAGGTCCTGCCTCGCCGTAATGTTGACAAACGGAGCGCGCTCGGCCCAATCCTCGGGCACCACCAGACCGCACAAGTCATCCAGGAGATATTCGGTGGCCGCATTTCCACCCACCGTAAACGTCCAACCCTCTTCCAGGCCGCGTTCTCGCAGGGCGGCGATGTCCTCGTCCGACAGGCCCGCCAGAGCGGGGACAGCCGTAATAATTGAAAAGATCAAAACCATCAAGAGGGCTGTGCCGAAACGACACGGCTTTCTGGCGAATGTTGCTGAAAACGGCATCGGGAACTCCTATCAAAGCAGTCGTGATAATGGAAACTGGTTATAAGCAGGCGTCACTGATAAGCCCTTCGTTGTATATCAAGACATTGGGCGAGCGATGCTCCACAACATCTCCGCCCGATTTGCGCCACCTCGAATATAGCGAAAAACCGCGATTTTCCTACAAAAAACAACTTTTTTGCCCATCCTCGGACAGTGGAGTGTATCGTCCACGTGGGACCCGGCATCCGGCCGCGCCAGCGATACGTTGTCTGTTCCTCTCGCATCATCCTCTAACTGAATCGGGCATCTTCATCGGATGCGAGCACAGGATGATAATGCACCACGAAGAATATATTGACCTTAACCCCTGTCGGGTTTACCGGGCCGGCGGCGGTGGTCCTTGTCGTAAATGTGGCAAATCTGGCCTTACAATAGCCATCTGCTCCGATTTTTCGGCCCACAAAGGCCTGTCAGGAATAGCCTAAAATAATGAAAAAATATGTTGACTGGCCCAAAGTTAGCCGATATATTTGGATAATGGTTGTAGGTTTCCCTCATTAGGTTTTTTCAAGGTTGGTATCTTTCGCTACATTCTTGGCAAAATTTTAATCTGGGGATCAGAGCGCAATGGTGCGCATGAATGAGTTTGGATCAGTTTACGGCAGTCGTTTACACGCGGTACGTAGACGAACAAACCAAAGCGGAGAGTAAGATGAATATCTACGTAGGCAATTTCGCGTACGACCTCACTGAAGACGACCTGCAGAAGGCTTTCGAAGCCTACGGGCAGGTAGCGTCGGTCGCCGTTATCAAAGACAAGTTCAGCGGCGAATCGAGAGGTTTCGGCTTTGTGGAGATGCCTTCCAAAGACGAAGCGATGGCTGCTATCGCCGGCCTGAACGGCCAGGACCTTAACGGCCGTGCGCTGACCGTCAACGAAGCGCGTCCCCGCACCGAGCGTGGCAGTGGCGGCGGCGGCGGCGGTGGCCG
>CBFCYQ010000372.1:0-2551 GCA_965602205.1 uncultured bacterium
CCGTGCCAGCCACTCGTTAATAACGTAATGCTTGCGACAGACTTACAAATCACCTAAATCTTGATTTAGATCAGTTCTACCCGACCTCAATCAGCGTAGCCTCCATAAACAGGATCGCCAGGACGGCACAGGGCGACAGGATTTCATATAACCACGCCGAAGGAACTATCATGAAATCATGTCTGTTGGGTGCGATATGCGCTGCTGTATTCATTAATATTGGAACGGCTCTTTGCAAAACATCGGTTGAAATTCCTATCCTTTTTTCCAAGTCCCTTACCATCGAAAAGGAGAGTTGCCATGCGAAATCCATGTCTAACGTCATCGTTGCTGCCCCTGATGTTGTTGGCGGCAGGCGTGTTGGTGGCGGCCCCGGGTGTGTGGGCCAAACCCCCGATCTGCGACCGCGACAAGCCGAACCAATATGACCCGGAATGCGTCTGCCCGGAACAACTCAGGGAATTTGCCATAACCGGGCGCTTGCCCACTGATCTTGCTGAGGGCAGCGCCGTATCCGTCTACCCGCGGGGCGGCGCGGAATACGTCATCTGCATACCTCCGTCAGAGTCTTGGAACGGAAGCATGGTCTACGCCTCGATGGGAACGGTGAAGCTTGACCCAAACGAGAAGGAAGGAACCATCGTTACCGTCGCTGGCCAACTGGACAACGATGGCGAACCACTTTCCGGCTTGTTCAATGAGGTGGGCTATGGATTCGCCGTAGTGGCGCCGCCGCAGCTACTGTCGGTCCCGTCACGCGAGGCGGATCTTGAGTTTCTGGTGGATCTCGTTGAGGACAGACTGGGAGACCCGAGCTATTCCTACGTGGTCGGTTTCTCTCAGGGAGCCATACCCGCTACCCGGCTGCTGGAAAGGGGTGTTGAAAGCCCCTTCTCCGGCGGCATCTCCGCCTGCGGCCCACTCGGCAGCTTCGGTAGCATTCCGGACCAGATACAGCCTAGTGAGCCACCTCTTTTCTTCACCCAGGTAGAATATTCGCTTCAGTTCCTGGTCATCGTCGATTACTTGTTCCCCGAGCTGAAGCTGCTGCGGGATATCCCACCACCCTTCGTTGAGGTGCCACGGGTACCCGCCAGCACCTTGGCAACGTGGGACGACGACGCGGTGGAAGCAGTCTTCGGCGATTCGTTCAATGCAGGCAAGGTCGTGCAATTGCTCGAGGTTATGTATGAGCTTGGGCTGCCGGTCGCGGTCGACCCCAGCAACGTGGTGCCGATAGAGGAAACACTCGCCGAGCTGCTGGAGGAAGTGACGTTTTTCGTGAACGATTCTGTCTCGGACCTCGGCGGCAGCATCTTCGATAACTGGGCGACTGAATATCCCGATTCCGAGCTCGACGCAGGAGTCAGGCGTTACAGCTCCACCTCCGCCGATATCGACGATGCGTTAAGCCCTTACGAGACATCGGGTCTGCTGCCAGGTGACCCACCGCTGGTCGCCTTGCACAACTTGTGGGACCATCGGGTACCCTACGATCATGTCATGCTATACACGCTGAAGAGCGATGCCTCCGCGCCGATTATAAAGTTTCCCATTCCGCTCGGCGGAATTCCACGCTACGGTCACTGCGACTTTACGGCTGTGGAAGCCGCGCTCGCGTTTCGGTGCCTGATAGGCGTAGTCGAGGCAGAATTGCCGTCGTTTCTGGTCTGCCCACCGCCTACCTCGGGCATTCCTTAATCGCTGCCGCAGGCAGCTGGCAGCCCCATTGACCCGTGGTATCCTGACCAAGCCGCTTGCGGGTATAACCCGCAGGCGGATTCGGACCGTCGGTGAATACTCCATCGGCTAAAGCCGGTGCCTTCCAGTTACGGCAAAAAATCGGTTCGATAGGTCATTCGGCCGATTATTCTCTGATCCATCGCCTTAAGGCGAGGGGTTTACGGATCCCCTATCGGAGAGCCTAAATGTCCGTTTATGGCCGAACTTCCCCGTACGCAGATGCGCCAGGGGAGGAGCCGTTCGTTATCGCGAATGGCAGGTTATTGCCTGATCTCGGTCCTACAGGAATTGCTTATATAAGATTTCTCTAACAAGCCGGAGACGACCCATTCCGGTCTTTTAGTCACCTCTTATATAAGCAATGGCTTAAAGACAAAAAACGACCCGAATCGGAAGTTTGGCGTCTGAGGTTGAATGGCTGGAATGTAGCGGAAAGCGGACGTTTACAATATGTAATCTTGACGGTTTCTGGTTGTTTGCATCCACTCAAAAACTTTGAACTTATAATTCAGCCGCGTTTCTGTATAGTAATGGTTTTTCTACACGACTACACAGCAGCGCCAATCTTTGATACACACTCAACAAGCCACTGCCCCCCGGCGAGACTACATCTCGCGCGATGATCTGATACGCCTCAGAACCTCTAGAATACTGCCCAACCTGATCAAGATTCCGCTGTTCTTCGGCAGCATGATTTTTCTTACCTGGCTGGCCTGGACCACCGAGCCAATACTGCTCAAGTGGTCAGCCTACCTGGCTCTCGGTTACCTGTGGATGAGTATGGTCACTTTCATGCATGATGCCACCC
>CBFCYQ010000373.1:0-2546 GCA_965602205.1 uncultured bacterium
TGTCGATATCACCGCACAGGCCGTCCTGGTCAATATCGTTATTGGCATCCTCCGGACAGGCATCGCAGGCATCGCCGAAAGCATCACCGTCGCTGTTCTCCTGATCGGCATTTGCCACAAACTGGCAATTATCACAGGCATCGCCCAGACCGTCACTGTCGGAATCCAACTGGTCGTCATTCGCCACCTCAGGGCAGTTATCACAGACGGTGCCGAGGCTGTCGCCGTCCGGATTAGTCTGACCGGGATCATATGCCCCCGGGCAGTTATCGCACAGGTTGCCGATACCGTCGAGGTCATCATCGTTCTGCAGCGGGTTCTGAGTCCAGGGGCAGTTGTCGGAAACATCGGCAATGGCATCACCGTCGCTGTCCTGTGCTACGTTGCATTCATAAACAACGACACGGACATCGTCCAGACCGGCCTCAACGCGTGAGCCGCACCCGAAGTCCGAAGCATCGAAGCGGAGTCTCATCTGGGAGGTCGGTTCTACGATATTACGAACCAGGAACGAGTGCTCATACCAACCGCCCGAAGCGAATTCTCTTGGCCCGATGGTCTGGGCCAGTATCCAGGTGGCACCGTCATCGTCAGAAATGTATACTTCGAAGACATCCTCGTAAGGGCACGCCCCAAAATCGTTGCAGTACCACAGGGCGTAGCGGACTTCCGGTTCACCGTAGGCGGAGAGGTCAAAAACAGGCGAGATCAGGCTGGTGATGCCCTCATCAACATCCGAGTTGACATAGTAGTTGTCCGTAACATAGCACATACCGGTGCCGCCGTAGGCCGCTGGCGGGTCGCCCTGGCCTCCATCCGTGGGAACGGCTCGCTCCCACTGACCGTCAGTGGCATCGCCGACGACGGTCCAGCCCTTATCCGTCTCAAAATTATCTTCAAAAACCTGAGCTGTTCCCGTACTGGGGAAAGCCAGGTGGGGCGCGCATGTATCCAGGACAGGATCGAAGTAATCGAAGTCCTTGTGTATCTCGCTAGCGCTAACATAGAATCGCGCCCGATCGCCGCAGGCCAGCGCAGGAAGGCTGGCTACGTAATGGCCCGGCCCGAGCTCGAGCATGGCATCGCTCTGCAGCGGCCCGTCGTTGATGGTATAATGAATCTGGCCGCTTGCTGGAGCCGGAGTACCACCCCCCAGCGCCGGCGTGGTCACTTCAAATGACGTAGGCTGGCCGGCGGTCGCAACCCGGGGAATCCCGTTGGGGTATTCGAAGGCCAGCCCGGGATAGCTGACACTAACCGCCTTATAGCCTACCATGGAGCAGCCGTACTGGATGCGCATATAACCGCTTTCCCCCCACCAGGTGCCCCAGGAGTTGCGCAGAAACCAGACGCCGTTTTCGCCCTGGTTGTCGTCCCAGCCAACTAACACCACCACATGGTTAAGGATATGCAAAGGATCGTCATAGTTGAACACACCCCCCCGATAGGCATGAAACGGACTGCCGGTCGTTACGCAGGCCGCGATTGGACCATAGTCCAGAATTGCCTGCTTGAGTAGATCTACCGATGGCTCGCCGTGAGTCAGGATATCCCGCGAAAGTATACGATGGTAATGGTCGTAGGGGCCGCCGCATGGTACGTCAGCAGCCTCGTAGGGAAAATCTTCTTCCAGAACCGCCCCAACCCCTCCGCATGCGGCTTTTCGAGACCAGAAGTACTCCAGAGCCTTATGGTGCCAGCCGCCGTCGCAGTCGTCTCCGTCCAGGTTACAGCTCACGATCCACTGCTCCGACAAATCGAAGGTTATGCCGTCGCGAGCCTTGATGTTACACTCGACAGCTCCTACCGCCGCAAATGCCCAGCAACTACCGCAGCCAGCCTGGCTCTTTATCGGAGTAGTCCCTCCGCGCTCCCGCCAGTCGAAGGTCGTCGGCAGGTCTTCCGAGATCACCATCCTGGGAACCGGCCCGACCTCTTCCTGCCAGTTGTCGGGCAATTTCAGCCCGCATAACTGCTCTATCGAGTACTGAGTGGCCCCATTCAAATCAACTGTAAATGTCCACCCTTCCCTTTCCCACTGCTCTCTCAGGGCCTCGATGTCATCGGGGGTCAATTGGGCCCGGAGCGGCACCGCCCAGATAAGCCCTATGAGCAGCACTGCAGAAGTTAAGACCGCCCGGCGGCCGCGACTTTGCATTCTCATACAGACCTCCATAAGATATCCCACATTGTTGCCATATCCGAAAGCACTCACTTAGATCATCGTCTTGTCATTCGTCGACTATTCGTTCGGGCACGGCGGCGGTGGCGGGATCGGGGGTATAGCAAACAAATAGGCCGTGAGGTAACCCACATCGGAAACGTTGATCTTGCCATCAGGATCACCATTGACGTTGCCCTCAGGCGGACAGGGCGAGGCCGGACCGTTGGGGATCCCGAAAAGATAGTCGATCAGGTACGTCACGTCGGAAATGTTTAGCTTGTCTTCCGCATCGCCGTTCACATTACCTCGAATTCCAATACAGCAGCAGGCATCACCGATGCCAGAGTTGTTGGCATCTTCCTGGCCGGGATTATAGTCTTCA
>CBFCYQ010000374.1:0-2539 GCA_965602205.1 uncultured bacterium
TGAAAACGCTCAACCGGACGACGGGCATCCACGGGCAAATGTGGCTGGATTCGAAAACAGGACTTCTGCTCAAAGCATCCGTGGCTGTCCGCGATATCTACCTCACTGACGCCGGTGTTATCAAGAAAGTAAAAGTCGCTGATCTGGACGACAAGATTTTCGCCAGGGTCAACAAAGTTATTTCCAATCCTTACGCCATCTCCTATATGAAGGTGAAAGCCCGGCTCCAACCGGGCGGGCTGTGGGTTACGCCGGAGAGTCTGAATGTACCGGGACAGAAGTTTGACGGGACAGTCGAAGAAAACCAGATTGACGGCATATTCGAAGTGAGTCACGCGCGCTACGACGGCTCCGGGGCGCCCGCGTTTCCGTGCAATTTTGCCGGAGATGATCGACTTCGCCCCTACCTGCAGGCAAGCGATATGATTGAATCCGACGACCCTTCATTAATAGAGAAAGCCGCACAAATCACCTCCGGCGCTGCCGATGCCTGGCAGGCGGCCGTACGCCTCAGCAGGTGGGTTAACAGCGAAATCGACTACGACCTCCCGGGCGGCGGTACCGCCCTGAACACATTTAAAACGAGGCTGGGCGAATGCGGCTCGCATTCCAATCTTCTGGCCGCTTTCTGTCGCGCGGTCGGTATTCCCTGCCGCACCGTCTTTGGCTGCACCTACGTCCCCGGCTATGGCGGCGCCTTTGGCCAGCATGTTTGGAACGAAATCTATATGGGCGACGCCGGGTGGATTCCGGTCGATGCCACCGTCGAAGAAATCGACTACGCCGACTGCAGTCACATTCGACTCGGCGAATGGAAGTCGAAAGCGGTCATGTTTAACCCTCAGGAAATGGAAATCCTTGATTATCGGACAACGGACGGATCCCCGGCCGACGCTGACGATCAATCATCAATGGCACTTTACCAACCCTACATCGGTGAGTACCAGGGTAAGGGGCAGGTGTTGAAAGTCCTCGTCCAGAATGGAAGTCTCGCGGTTGACATACCCGGCAAAATGATCTTTGAACTGAAAGACCCTGACCAGAACGGCGAATGGTTTTTCAAGCTGACCGCGATGGCCTCGGTATCCTTTGAAAAGGATTCGTCCGGTAACATCGCCCGGATGACTATCGACTCGCGGCAGAGACTCCCGAGGCGGACCGAGAGCACCACCGCGGCCTCGGACTCAACGACACCGAATGAGTATCGGCAATATCTCGGCACATACACGATACCTATGCAGAATAAGAGTCTGCAGATCATCTGCCGGGACAACAAACTCGCTCTCGATATCCCGGGTGACCAGACAATCGAGTTGCAGGTGGACGAAAAAGACGGCCGGTGGACCGGCGGACACACTTCGCACGGCAAACTCGCCATAACCTTTGATGTCGATGACGCCGGGAACGTTCAGGGGATGATCCTCAGCCAAGTGGCTTTCTTCCCGAAGATCGTTCCCCGGCCCGGCAACTGAATACTGGATTTTTGAAGGAGAAACTTATCGTGTGGATTCTAGGCAAACTCAAGCCGGAGACGTCAATCAATATGCTGCTCCCGGCCATCGTGACACTGACGGGAGTGGCTATCCTCTGGATTCTGCTCGGCCGGATAACCGCCTTTGGTTTTGTCGCCATCGTGCTTATCGCATACGCCGCGTTTTCGTTCTCCGCTTTCATCAGGACGAAAAACACGGGGTATCTCATCGCGGCTCTCTTTCAACTTTCTGGGGGTTTGTGGGTGGGCGGATCACATCATGGAATATTCTTCCTCAATGAACACCTCACACCTCTGTTCGGGTTCGCCGCGATTCTGTTCGGCGTGTGGATGCAGATTTTGCTATTCAGCAAGAAGTTCAAATGGCGCGGACGTGAAATCCTGGAGCTGGCCGCTCAGCCTGTTCAGGATATCACCAACGGTTTCACGGAGCGGCCCCGGCCCTCGGGAAAGGTCGCGGTGTCCCGAAAGGACATGCTCGCGTTCGCGCAATTCGCCTCCCGCAACCTCATCGCCATGCCCTACATGGAGCCCGACAGGATCGTTTTCGTGCCGGCTACGATGGCCCAGTCATTTCGCCACCTGTATCCATGGCCTCATGATTACCGGGTCGATACCTGGGTCTCCATCGGCTCCGACGGCAATGTCGACGTCCACCTGGCCAAAGACGACTATTTGAAGTTCAAAGACAGCCTGTCATTCGACCAGCTATGCGAGTCACTGGGACAACTGTTCACGGAGTTTCTGGACATGTTCCAAAAGGGCGAGGCAATCCGGATAATCGACCGATTGAACACGGTCCGCATGAACCCTTATGCATGAGGTCGACAGCGAATGAAGTATCGTAAGCATCCGGCGCCGTTGGACACCAGGGTGGTCTTTGATTATGAGGCCGGCAGCGGATCCGCAAAAACCCGATTGGGCAGGAAGCAGAATGGATTTTAAAACAGCCGCAAAACTCGGCCATTACATCTCCAGGGACTATGCCGAAAACTTCTTCGAACTCCTTGTAAACTACCGGGACATCTCGGCCTCGGAAGCCGCTTC
>CBFCYQ010000375.1:0-2536 GCA_965602205.1 uncultured bacterium
TCCGCACCGGAGATACGGCGGGAGTTGTCGATTGCCCCCCACTTCATGTATACCCAGTCTTGCCACGCTTGAATCGCTAGAGATAGGAGGAAAAAGATGCCTACGACGAGGATGGGTAGGGTGTATAGATAATATACAGCAACGTTCATATACTCTGATCGCCGGAATTCGGGAGCCCAATAATCCCTGGAATTGGCACATCACACCCATAACGATTGTCCACAGTTTCGTGCGCATAGAAAGAGTAAGCCTCCTTTTCCCTAAAGTCTACAGTTATTAACCGGTCAGCCGCACTTCTCGTTATTTGCTCCGAACACCGCGAATTCGAGCGGAATTTCCATCTTACCGGATGTCTGAAACTGGCCGGACTTCACCGTACGAAGCTGAGTCAGCGTGTGGTTGCGCTCTCGATATGAACGGCAGGTTACTGGCCGGAAATGCACGTTTGCGTATTCGCCAATATAAGCGAATAGTGTACAAACAGAAACGACTGCATCTGAGACGTTCCCAGCAACGACGGAAACGTCGTTTTCTAGCTGGTTTCTTAGTTCTGACTCATAAACGTCTCCTGTTTGCTTTGATGTGCTCACCCTGTGAGATATCCATCAGCGATAATAACCCTCGGGGCAGACGGAGGCGTCTATATCTTCTATACTGCTTGTGGGGTTACAAGGTCTCCACTATCGAGCACGTGGACCTGGACGAGAGTTTGGTGCGCGCCATCGCCAAGTAGGCCGAGGCCGAGCGCAGCTCCACTATCGTGTTCCCATGCCTATGGACCTCATCAATGCACTGATGGGGGAGAAAGCCGGTTCCTAAACATACCGCGGCGCAGGCTATTAGCCAGCGATCCAATTGACAAGCAACGGGGCAAGGGGCGTCCCGGAAAAACGGAGGAGATGCACATGAACAGACTGTGTGTAAGGCTACTGATTCCCGCGATTGTGCTGACGGCCTTCTCTGCGCCACCGCTGATCGCAGAGATGAACGTCGATGGCATGATCAAGTATCGGCAGAATGTCATGAAGTCCCTGGCCGGACACGTGGGCGCTGTCGACCGCCTGGTGCGCGGTCAGGTCCCGCTGGTGGATCAGCTCGAGATGCATGCGATGGCGGCGCGTGACATTGCCCGGACCATTACAACGCTGTTCCCGGCCGACAGCATACCGCCCGAGGCCGAGTTTGCCGGTGCGACCGTGGCCACCGAGGCGCTCCCATCCATCGCCGAAAAACCGGAGGAGTTCGAAAAGGCGGCGCAGGAGACCATCGATGCCACCGAGGAGCTGGTGAAAGTGGTGCAAGCCGGCAACAAGCAGGAGCTGCCGCTAACCTTCAAGCGGGTCGGTGAATCCTGCAAGGGCTGCCACAAGGACTTCCGCGAGAAGAAGGAATAGCCCACTGCTGGTCGGAGCAGCAGTGCGGCGTGCCCTGCTGGGCGTGTGTTTAGCCGCCGTGGTGGTCCGGGCGCCTGCCGCGGCGCAGACGCCGACCCGCGGTGAGTATATCTTCCATGCCTCAGGCTGCGCTGCCTGTCACACGGACGTGGACAACGACGGGCCCCCACTGGCCGGCGGCCGTGCCCTGAAAACGCCGTTTGGTACCTTCTACTCGCCCAATATCACGCCGGACCCCGTGCACGGCATCGGTGGCTGGAGCGACGATGAATTCGTGCGCGCGCTGCGCGAGGGCGTCGCGCCGGACGGTAGTCACTACTATCCTTCGTTTCCCTACACCAGCTACACGCGCATGCGACGCGAGGACATGCTCGCTATCAAGGAATACCTGTTCAGCCGTGATCCCGTTGCCCACCCGAACCGCTCGCACGACCTGCCCTGGTATCTCTCGTTTCGCCAGCTCCTGTGGTTCTGGAAACTGATGTACTTCGACGAAGGTGAGTTCGAGGAGGTCGCGGGCAGGCCGGCGGCGTGGAACCGTGGTGCATACCTGGTGCTGGCACTGGGACACTGTGCCGAGTGCCATTCGCCGCGCAATCACCTGGGTGCGATCGATGCCGGGATGCGCTTTGCCGGCACACGCAGCGGCCCCGGCGGCGAGGCGGTACCGAACATCACGCCGGACGTGCAGACCGGCATCGGCGGCTGGCCGCGGGGTGATGTGGCTTATTTTCTGCAGACCGGGGCGACCCCGGATGGGGACTACACCGGGGGTGAGATGGCCGAGGTCATCGATGAGGGTCTGAGTCGTCTCGACAGGTCCGACCTCGAGGCCATGGCCGAATACCTGCGGTCGATTCCGCCCGTCACGCACCTCATCGAACGGCCGGAGAAATCGTCAGGTGACGAGGCGCGGGAGAAGGATCCCTGGGAGTAACGGCAACAAGACGATCGCGGCTAACATCACATGGTCCCGGGCTGTTCATGCGGGCAATGCTAGCCCAGTACCAATTTCTCCTGCTGTCTGATTGTTCGGTAGCGCGTATGGTGCAAATATTCGAACGAACCGTATGATATTGATATCAGGCAATATTGCGGATAATCTGTTCGTACAATGATCCAGGCCATACAACCCTCCCACC
>CBFCYQ010000376.1:0-2516 GCA_965602205.1 uncultured bacterium
AGTCGCTGATGCCACGCTACCTGGTGAATATCGAAGGTCAGGAATACGATATCGAATTGAAGTACCGTTCGGAGAAATACTATGCCTCGTTCTCCGGCCGGGAAGTAGAGGTATCGCTGCACGAACTCGGTGAGAGCCGGGCTCTGATGCTGATTGACGGCAACTGCTATGAAGTCGACGTCCGCTCTAATGGCTACGACAGGAAGAAAGTGGTTTTCATGAAGGGAATGGAGATCGTGACCGAGGTTGAGGATTACAACCTGGCGACCCTGCGCAAGACCGCCGGTATTGATACCGATGCTTCGGTAGACCGAATGTTGACGGCGAGCATGCCGGGTATGGTGGTCGATGTCAAGGTTGCTCCCGGGGATAAGGTCAACAGCGGACAGACGGTCCTGGTCATCGAAGCGATGAAAATGGAAAATATCATTAAGGCCCACGGGGACGGTGTCGTCAGGGAAGTGTACGCCAGGGCCGGCTCCTCGGTCGAGAAGGGCGACAAGCTGGTGGAGTTCGAATAGGTGGCGCAAGAGAAGAAGAAAACCACGTCGGGCATTGATATTCCGGTGGTAACGTCGCCATCGGCGGAACAGCGCAAGACCGACCCTGCCGCCCCGGGCGAATACCCGTATACTCGCGGGATATATCCCGACATGTATCGCGGCCGACTCTGGACAATGCGCCAGTATGCCGGTTTCGGCACGGCCGCGGAGACCAACCGCCGTTTCAAATATCTCCTCGATCGAGGTCAGACAGGCCTGTCAGTGGCTTTTGACCTGGCCACCCAGATAGGCTACGATTCGGACCATCCCATGGCACTGGGGGAAGTTGGTCGCACGGGCGTAGCCATCGATTCGCTCGAGGACATGGAGACGGTCTTTGACGGCATCCCCCTGGACGAGGTATCGACGTCAATGACGATCAACGCCACCGCCGTGATTCTCTTGGCCCTGTACATCATCGTGGGGAAGAGACAAGGCGTAGCTTCCGAGAAGCTCATGGGCACCGTTCAAAACGATATCCTGAAAGAATACATCGCCCGCGGCACTTACATATATGCCCCGGCTCACTCGATGAAGATTATCACCGACATTTTTGCCTATGCCGACAAGCACCTGCCCCGGTACAATACCATCTCGATTTCCGGCTACCATATCCGCGAGGCGGGCGCTACCGCCGCCCAGGAGGTGGCCTTCACACTGGCCAACGGCATCGCCTACGTCGAGGCGGCCCTGAAAGCGGGGCTGGATATTGACCGGTTCGCGGCACGATTGTCGTTTTTCTTTGCGGCCCACAACGAGTTGTTTGAGGAAGTGGCCAAATTTCGGGCCGCGCGGCGCCTCTGGGCGGGGATAATCAAGGATCGGTTCGGAGCAAAAAACGCCAAGTCGATGCTGCTGCGTTTTCACACGCAAACCGGCGGCTCCACCCTGACCGCGCAGTCCCCGAAAAACAACATTGTCCGAACGACGGTCCAGGCCCTGGCCGCCGTTCTGGGCGGCACCCAGTCGCTGCACACGAATTCCTTTGACGAGGCGCTCGGGTTGCCGACGGAGAAATCCGCCGAGATTGCCCTGCGAACCCAGCAGATTCTGGCGTATGAATCGGGCGCGGCCGATACCGCCGACCCCCTGGGCGGGTCTTACTACGTCGAGTATCTCACCGACTCTATCGAGGAGAAGAGCCGGGCCTTGATGGCGGAGATTGAGCGGCTGGGCGGGTCGGTGCGCTGTATCGAGACGGGGTACTTCCAGGACGCTATTGCCCGCTCGGCGTATGAATTCCAGACGGACGTCGAAGCTGACAAGAAGATCGTGGTCGGTGTCAATCGTTTTCGATCCGACTCGGGCGGTATACCCTCGGTGCTCAAGGTCGATCCGGAACTCGAGAAGACCCAGGTGGCGTCATTGACGCGCATGAAGAGCAAGCGCAATAGCAAGGCCGTTGCCGACAACCTGCGACGGCTGGAGGAAGCGGCCAGGGGCGGCGATAATGTTGTCGAGCCGGTTATCGAGGCGGCTGAAACTTACGCTACGGTCGGGGAAATCGCAGACGTGTTCCGCAAAGTGTGGGGGGAGTATCATGAAAAGGCATGAACTGTGGTCAGCGGTCCTCGGAACACTGCTGTTAGCAGCTGCTCTGGGATGTGGTAGTGGCAACGATGACGCACAAGGGCTCCCGGAAGCGGGCACGGCGGTCGTTGACTCAGCCACCAGGGCCGGAGGCGCAGAATCCGCACCCGGCAGCGAATTGTCTTTGGAGGCGCAGGAGATTCAGGAAGCTCTGAACAGCGCTATCGTACGCCTGAAATACGGCGACAAGAGCGGTCTCTATGAAAACGAGTTTGAGTATCTCACCGACGAGAAGAATTTCGATGAATATCTGGAATACGAGCCGGTGCGCTACGCCCGCGCCGACTCCATCGACTTTATAGAGGTGACGGGCTATGAGCCGCGCGAACACAACTCTATAATGGTTGACGTAATCGTGCATTTTCTCGGGCCGACCGGCGTCAG
>CBFCYQ010000377.1:0-2516 GCA_965602205.1 uncultured bacterium
TTCTTTTTGTTTGCCATACGTTCGACGAGAGCGGGGATCTCTGCATCCGAGTATCGATCCAGCTTCTGGAGGGTACGGTTGTCGTGGCACTCCAGACAGCGAACCGTAAAGGCCTGTTGGGCGTTGAGGATAGGCTTGCGTAATTCGGCTTCGGCGGCAGCCGCCAGACTGGCGCTGTGATCCGCGTCGTAGCCGGGCAGGGGATCCTCGCCCGGGATATTATCCCACTGGGCGCCAAGGTCCACCCATTCCACGAAGAGCATTTTTTCCGCGTCGCTTAAGGTGTCTCTGAGGGGCATGCGTGCGATCCGCTTGTTGTAGGGATTTCGTGGATCGGTCTGGGCCAGTTGCCTGCCGTAAAGCCACCAGATCAGGGGGCTGTGGCGTGCGGCACCGGGGATGACCAGGGTTCCCACCCGATTGCTGGGGGCCTGTAGGAGACTCTCATAGGCGTGATTGAATAAGGCCGCATTGATGGTGCGACCGGAACGTCCCTTGCGATGAAAGACCAGTTCAAAGCCACGGCGCAGATCCAATCCGCCGGCCGGATCATCGGCATTATGGCAGTGGGAGCATTTGCTTTCAATGATAGGCATAATGTCCCGTCGAAAATCCACGGTGTAACGTTCCTCGGGCTCCGGTGCGGCAAAGTAGCTTTGGGTATAGAGGGTTTGCATGTCGCGATTGTGCAGACCCGTGTCCCGGGCCTCGTGACAACCGATGCACATGCGGGTCTCCCCTGGCCGCACCCAGGTCCAGGTCAACTGGTTCTCAATGGCCATATAATTCTCATCCAGGGTTTGGAGGAAGAGCGTGGTGTCCGCCGGGACCTCTACACTGAACGAACCATCCGGCTCCACTGGGACGATGCCGAGGATGCGTTTCTGTTCGTGGCTGTTGCCGCCGTTGCTGCTCGATCCGAAGGTCATCTGCAGCATATCGATCACGGTTCTTTTGTGTTTCTTAGAATTTGTGTCGAATACACCGAAGCCCTCTATGACGCGCACGGCCTTGATCTCGCCCGGTGAAGCGGGGGGCATGGAACCGAGCACCACGTTCTTTTGAGTAATGGATCGGTCCGAAATATAGGCATCCACGCAGGTGAGAGTGCCGGTGCTGCGGGAACGGATGACCATACTGGGGATCTGAGGTGGCTCGGGTCGGGCATAGATGGCCACCGGATCGTAGTCTTGAGCGTCAGGATCGTCAAAGAGCAGACGTCCGGGCCGGCCGGCTGCAAAGTCGAACGTATAGATGCCCTCATGCGGCTCTTCATAAGGATCTTGTTCATAGGCGGAGACGACCCGACCGGGTGAATATGCACACAACATCCCGCCATCAGGCAGGGGATAGGCACTGGCGTACCGCCCGGCCAGATTGGCGCCGTTGAAGACCATGTCCGGCGTGATTCGTTGGTACGTCTTGTGTGGATTGCGAGCATGAACCACCCCGAGAGCTCCGGCGTTGTAGTGTCGGTGACCTGTTGATTCCACGAACACAACACGTCCATCCGTCAATTCCTGGGCATACGATTTGGTTTTGCTCATCCCGGATTGAAACAGGGCGAAGGGATTGAATCCCATACCGTCCGGCAGTACGGTGAAGAAGTCGAAGCTGCCGGCCGTGCCGAGGTGGTCGGCGTGATGCTGCCAACTGGTAAACAGGATACGCCCGTCGCGCAGGACCACCGGGGCCGTGTCGCTACTGAGATTGAAGGTGATTTGATCCAGATCGCTGCCGTCCAGGGCGCAGGTAAATAGCAAAGGCGGGACGTCACGGTCATATTCATCTCGGAAACCGCTGCGGTCGTCGCAAAACACAACCCGCCCGCCCGGCAGGTACTCTGGATCGTAACAATTGGAGGTTCCGTCCGTGATTTGACGCAAGTCATCCCCATCCAGTGTCATGTCGTAAATTGTCCACTTGCTGTCGGCGATATCAAGGGGACGGGCCGTAAAGATGATTCGCTGGCCGTCAGAGGACAGTCTCGGATGCATGGCCGCCCAAAAATGATGACTGGTCAGGTCTGTTAATACGCCCGCGGGTGTGGCAGGGCGCAGGCTTACGATCCGTGCCTGGTCTGGACGCCGTACAATACGAAACTGCTCTGGATGCAAACCGGAGCTACCGTCCAGTTTGTTTGACACCTGACAGAACACAATGCCTTCCACGCCGGCAATGGGGGCCAGGGCATCCACTGTTTCCGCCACTTTTACCCGGGCAACGATCTGGGGTTCGGCATTCGTCGACACGTTGACCTGATAAGAGTTCCAGAATTCATACCACATGGAAAAGGGCCACTTGCCGGAACCGGAAACATAGACCTTGACCAACAGGGTATTGTACCCCGCCTGTAAGCGCCCGAAGCACTCGTAACGACGGGTCGTACTGGACGTGCTGTGTTGTGCTCCGGTCAAAAGCTCTCCATTGAGCCACACCCGGCAACCCCCGCGCATGGCAAGTACCAGGCCGACTTCCTGGTTGCGTGCACTTGAAATTTTCGTGGTCAGATACAC
>CBFCYQ010000378.1:0-2508 GCA_965602205.1 uncultured bacterium
TATATCGACAGATTCCAGGGAATCATTACCAACGAGTCGCATTCAACGCGGGTGGTCGTCATCCACGCCGCAGGCACCATTTTTCATGAATGACGACTGCTCCAGCGTGTTTCTACGATTGTCGGAGATGCCAGGGAAATCGGAGATGATTGTCAGACTGGAAACCCCCGTCTACGCGAGGTAGAGCCGTGAAAAGGTTGTTTTAGTTTGCGGTGGAGCAATATCGTTGATATAATGAAGCAATCCCGTTGACACAACACGAAACGGACGCTGTGACAAATAAAGCCGGAAACATTATCTTAATCGGCATGGTAGTTGGGGCTGTCCTGGGTGTGCTCGGCGGCTACTTTGCCGGCAGTATCTTCCTGAGTATCAAGTTCCTCGGTACAATATTCCTGAATGCCTTGAAAATGGTGGTAGTACCGCTGATCGTGGCCTCGATGATCGTCGGGGTTACATCTTTGGGAGATATTCGCAAATTGGGCAGGACTGCCGGTAAGACCTTACTCTATTATCTGACGACGACGGGTTTTTCCGTGGTGGTGGGAATTGTTCTGGTCAATCTTATCCGCCCCGGCGAGGGTGTCGAATATTTCGGGACCGCTATTCCGGAACTGGTGGCTCAAAGCAAGGAAAAGACACTTATCGACGTGGTGATTGGACTCATTCCCGATAACATCGTCGGGGCTGCGGCCGAGGGTAAGATCCTGCCCCTGATTGTTTTTTCCCTGGCCTTCGGCGCCGTGCTGTCCGCCAGCGGCGAAAAAGCCAGGCCGGTGATCGCCTTTTTTGAGGGGCTCAATGTCGCGATCATGAAACTGGTAGTTCTCATAATCTATTTTGCGCCGATTGGCGTCATGGCACTGATTGGCGCCATCGTGGCGGAGAGACGGGACACTCTCGACGAGCTGGTCACCGGGTTGGGTTGGTACGCTGCGACGGTGATAATCGCTCTGTTGATACACGCCATCATCACGCTGCCCCTGTTGCTGCGATATCTGGGCAGGAAAAAACCGTTTGCTTATTTCGTCAACATGGGTCAGGCGCTTACCACCGCGTTCACGACGGCATCATCGTCAGCGACTTTGCCGATAACCATAGAGCTGGTGGAAGATAAAAATCAAGTGGACAGCCGGGCCGCTTCTTTTGTCCTGCCGCTGGGGGCCACGATCAACATGGATGGTACAGCCCTTTACGAGGCGGTGGCGGCCGTCTTCATTGCCCAAATTTACGGGATCGACCTGTCAATCGGTCAACAAATCATAGTATTCCTGACGGCCACCCTGGCATCTGTCGGCGCCGCCGGAATCCCGCACGCGGGAACGGTCATGATGGTCTTCGTTCTGCAAGCCGTGAACCTTCCCCTGGAAGGAATCGGCCTCATCTGGGCCATCGATTGGTTCCTGGATCGCTGCCGCACGACCGTGAACGTCTGGGGGGACAGTATCGGCGCGGCAGTCATCGGCGAAACGGCCGAGATTAAGGGCGACCATTCCTGACCGCCGCCTGTGTCACCCCCGGTAATTTCTTCAGATATTACCGCCCGCAGAGTTAGAAAGCCCACTGATAATAAAAACAGGCAAACGCCTGGTTTGCCTGTTTGGTCGTTGGAAGGCCGCAACCAGTGGTGTGGGCCGGTCGCGGCGAAGATTTTGTTACCCCGGCAGGGCGGGCGGTTAAGGCTGGTCCTGCTGGTCTTTGGAGGCTCGCCCGGAAAGGCCGTAGTAAATCAGGAAGCCGATGCCGGCGAAGATGAACATCAAGCCGAAAGTACTCGAGTCGGACACGTAGAAGGGGGCAATCTGCCTGATCAACAGAGCTATCCCGATACCCATCAGCACGGTACCCCATTTGAGATTGGCCAGGCGCTGACCGCGCCCGAGATCAGCAAACAGGTATTTGACTTTCTCATCTACCATACCTTTATTGATGAGCTTGTTGCGCGTGATGGCGTCGGAAACAATCTTAAACAGGGCCGCAATTCCTGTAAACACCACCGCAGTTATTAAGGCGTCTTCCATAGTAGTCTCCTTCCGTTGGTTTACTTCTGCTCTATATGACAGATGTTCAGCCGGATTGTTGCATTTCCCGGGCGAAGTCTTTTCGCAACATCTTTTCGACTGAATGGTCGTATAGAATAAATGGAGATATGAACGCCGTCGAAGAACTCGTAAAGAGAATAGTGGCCGGTGATCTGGCTGCCTACGAGACCTTTGTAGAACGATATCAAAGGCTGGTCGGTCATATCGTGTTCCGCATGGTGGATAACCCGGCCGACCGCGAGGATATTGCCCAGGACATCTTTGTAAAGGTTTACCAGAACCTGCCCAAGTTCCAGTTCGAGTGTAAGGTGTCCACGTGGATAGGCAAAATTACCTTCAACACATGCGTCAACTATCTGGCCAAGAAGAAAACCCCACTTTTGGGCGATATCGGCCCGGAGGAGGCGACGGCTGATGATTTTGCCGATGATAGTGAAAGGCCGGATGAGATGGTCGAATCCAGCGA
>CBFCYQ010000379.1:0-2496 GCA_965602205.1 uncultured bacterium
GGCACCCAGGAGAAGGGCCATGCCCAAACAAGTTTGAGCATGCCACCCGACGTTGATGGACAAGGCTCTATGCCCGAACAAATTTGAGTATGCCACCCGGCCTGACGGGGAAAATGCGGACGCGCCGTCGGGCAAAAGTTGACCCTGTGAGTATAATATCACAGTACAACGGCAGGCCTTTGGGGCTTGCGGAAGAGTGATTTAAGCGTATATTGGCAGCTATGCCGAAAGCTAATATCATGGGCCACAACATCGGCCAACTCAGCGAACTGGTGGCGTCGCTGGGAGCCCGGCCGTACAAGGGCAAACAACTCTTCAAATGGCTCTACAAGTTCCAGCAGTACGATTTCACGCTGATGACCGACCTGACCAAAGACCTGCGCAACCAGCTCGATGAGGGTTATGCTTTCGAGGGACCGAAGCTGACAAAAGCGGCAAAGTCGGTCGACGGCACTGAGAAATTTCTTTTTACGCTCGATGACGGCCACCCCCTTGAAACGGTGATTATACCCGAAGAAGATAAACGGACGGTCTGTCTTTCGTCGCAGGCCGGGTGCGCGCTGGGGTGTAGTTTTTGCGCCACCGGGACGATGGGCCTTTTGCGAGATCTGACCGTCGCGGAAATTGTCGGGCAGCTGGTGTTTATCCGGGATCGCTTCGGTCTGATGGGGTTTAACAACATCGTCTTCATGGGGATGGGGGAGCCGCTTCAGAATTATGAGAACGTCGTGGGGGCGATCAGCCTGCTTACCAACGAGTACGGCATGGATATCAGTCCGAAGCGGATAACGGTGTCGACCTCCGGCATCACGCCCAAGATCAAGAAGCTGGCCGACAGTGGCCTGAAAGTCCGGCTGGCGGTCTCGCTGCAGGCGGCGACGCAGGAGAAACGGGAGAAAATCATGCCGGTGGCAAAAACTTTCGGCCTGGACAAGCTCAAAGAAGCCGTCAAGTATTACACTGATAAAGTCAAATCGCGAGTGACTTTTGAATATATCCTTTTTAAAGGTTTCAACGATACCAAAGAGGACGTCAAGGCGCTGGCCCGGTATGTTCAGGGGATTCCCTGCAAGATAAACATCCTGGCCTACAACCCGGTGGCGGGTCTACCGTTTAAACGTCCGTCCGAGGAAGAGGTTGACTGGTTCGGTCGGCAATTGTATCCTCTGGTACCGGCGGTAACGGTGCGCCGCAGCCGGGGGGTGGATATCGACGCCGCCTGCGGGCAGTTGGCTGCACGAGAAAAGTCTGGAGGATTATCCCATGCGTAGAACCGGTATAACAGGTCTGGTCTTTCTATTGATCTTTGTGGTCGGGTTGTCATCGGCCCAGGTCGAACAGCCGGCCATATTCGTAAGCGATATCGAGATCCCCAACCTGAGGTGGGGGGAGCAGGTGGCAAATTTCGAAGCCACCAACAACACAAACGTGGTGAAATATATAGCGGTGGTAAGCACGATCGAGTTTTCCGGCTCGTACCTTTCCCCCCGGCGGACGCTGCGGACGAACTATATCATTCCCCCGGGCGGGACCGTCGCGCTTTCGCCCGGGGTGTATATCCCGGGCAACTACGGCAAGGCCGACCTGGTGATGCGGGTTTACGATATTGTCGACACGCTCGATGTACTGATACCCGACCAGATGTTCTACGAGCAGCCGTTCACTCTCAAATATCACTGCCCGGAGGCGATCGGCCCGTATTTCGAAGAGAAAATTACCATGCCGCCGTTTGTCGAGCGGCACCCGGATTTTGACAACGAGTTTTCCCGGGCGCTGGTGTATCTCATCGATGAAGGCAAAAGCCCGGAGCAAATCGCCGAGATGGCCAAGGCAGACTTGTCTTTTGTCAATGAATTCCTGGGCACGATGGTGGACCGGGGGTATATGAAGAACAGCGAGCAGGGGTATTCCCTGACATTCCCGGCGGTCACGGTCGCGGAGGCAGAGGCCGCCCGGCCGCTGGCGGAGAGCACGTCGGAGGCGCTGGTCAAAATGATCGAGGCCAACCTGCCGGCCTACTGGCAGGCGCTCGACAGCCTGGTGCAGGCGGGTGCGGTCTCGAACGACTCCAATTTTTTCATGGACGGCGGCACCATCATGTACCGGCCGTACGCGGTAGTGTCGACTATGTTTCTCTGGTTTGACCTGGGCAAGAGGTTTATCACGCGCAGGAATCCCCTGGTCATATTCCGGGATACCGACCTGTGCAACGCACACACACCGGATTACTTATACGCCGTGCAGGGCGGCGACGTCTTCAATGGCACCAACTACTATTACCAGTTCCACGGCCAGCGGGGTTACAAAATATTCTATGGCGACTGGGTGCCGGAGTTCGGCTGTGAGGAGGGGTATCTGGAAAAAGGCCGTCGCGGTTTCAAGGCCGAGTGGTATTACACCGAAGAAAGCAAGCCGGAAGATTTTATTATCGATACAACCGTTATCCGGCCGGTGCTTACGGCACTGGGTAAGGGTTCCGACTCGCTGGTTACGGAG
>CBFCYQ010000380.1:0-2473 GCA_965602205.1 uncultured bacterium
CCATGTCGCCGATAGCCAGCGAGGAGGTATTGGAGGCCAGGATTGTCTCAGGTTTGCACAGAGAATCGAGTTTTTTGAAGACTTCTTGTTTTACGTTCATATTCTCAACGACTGCTTCGCAAACGATATCACAGTCGGCCAGCCCCTCCAGCTTGGTCACGCCCGTGATATTGGACAGGACCTTCTTCTTGGCGGCCTCGTCGGCTTTTCCACGCTCGATGGCCTTATCGAGCGAGCGCGTGATATAGCCCAAGCCTCTTTCATAGTCTTTTTCGGATACGTCGCACGCGACAACTTCATAACCGGCCGCAGCGGCCACCTGGCCGATGCCGGAACCCATCTGTCCGAATCCGACAATACCTACTTTCTTAATCATTACTTACTCCTCTATTGAAAATAATTGGTATCACTTTCTCACCAGCCGGATGAGTCTCAGGCCCATGGTATAGTCCGCCGTGCCGATCAGCTCAAAGCCGGCTTTAAGGTAGCAGCCGAGGGCGACGGTACTATCGTTGTAGAGATTGGCCAGGATCTTGGTCACGCCGGAGCGGGTGGCGGCACGCTGGTAAAGCAGTTCGACCATCTTGGTGCCGAAACCACGGCCTCGCCTGTGCGGATCGACTATCAGGTGCGCGATCTCTATAGCCCGTTCCAGCGGCCGGTGCCACAATTCGCCGTAGGCAACCGGTTTGTTCTCGGAAAACAGAAGATGCGAGACGATTTCGCGGCGCTGCCAGCTATCCACGATGTCATCGGGCGGAGGGAAATCTTTGCCCCGGCAGACAAAGAAATAGGTCTCTTCCGAGTCAATCCAGGCGCGGACCACAGCCGAGAACTCAGCCGTATAGGGGATTATATCCGCTTTTATGCGTGTCGAGTCACTCAAGAGCTTTGTCCTGCCTCTCCGGAAAGCGACAATATACGCAAAAACCAGATGCAGGGCAAGCGGCATGGAAACGAGCGCACTCGACTGCTGCCCCCCGGGCCCGCGCAGGTTTCTGAGGGTTTGACACAGGGCGGGGTTTGGCCGTATACTTGGGTCACCAATCCGATCACTATATTAACGGGAGCACTACGCACCATGATAGATTTTTCGTTTACGGACAACCAACTGGCGGTTCGGGATATGGCCCGACAGGTCGCCGAGAAGGCAATCATACCCGGTATTGCCGAGTTCGACCGGGCTCAAAAGCTCAACCCCGACCTCCTGCCGGCCCTGGCCCGGGCCAATCTCCTCGGGTTTTGCATCCCCGAGGAATACGGCGGGCTCGGGATGGATTACATCTCCCTGGGCCTGGCCTGCGAAGAACTCGAGTACGGCGATACCTCGGCACGTGTGATTCTATCGGTTCACATCGGCCTGTTCAGCCTGCCGGTTCTGACCTGGGCCAATGAAGAGCAGAAACATAAGTACCTGGTTCCGGCGGCGCGGGGCGAGAAGACAGCTACATTCGGTCTTACCGAACCGGCGGCCGGCTCCGATGCCGTGGGCATACAGTGCACGGCTGTCAGGGACGGCGATGGTTACATTCTTAACGGCGAGAAGATGTGGATATCGCTGGCCGATGTTGCCGACTACTTTCTGGTTTTTGCCTGGACCGACCTCGACATGAAGAAAAAGCGCGATCACAGGGGTATTTCCGCTTTTATAGTGGAAAGAGCCTTTGACGGCGTCAGCACCGGCACCATCCACGGCAAGCTGGGCGTGCGCGCCGGCAACACCGGCTATATCGCTTTCCAGGATGTCAAGGTTCCGAAAGAGAACCTGGTCTACAAAGAAGGGGCGGGATTCAAGATTGCCATGTTCTGTCTGGACCAGGGGCGCTATACCGTCGCCGCGGGTTCCTGCGGCCTGATACGCGCCTGCCGCGACGCCTGCGTGACCTACACCGGGGAGCGAATGGCTTTCGAAAAGTACCTCAAGGAGCATCAACTGGTCAAGCAGATGGTCGCCAACATGGAAGCGGGTTACCGTTACTCGTCGTATCTGTGGATGCAAGCCGGGTGGCTCAAAAACCAGGGGAAGCGATCCACCCGGGAGACTTCGCTGGCCAAGTGGGTGGCCTGCCGCGAGGCCGAAGCCGCCGCCGCCAACGCGGTGCAGGTTTTCGGAGCTTACGGTTACTCGGACGAATACCCGGTCGAGCGGTTTTACCGCAACGCCAAGGGAGCCTCGATCTACGAGGGTACGCGCGAGATTCATACGCTGATGCAGGCCGACTATGTGCTCGGTTTTCGGCAGGACAAAGTTCTCGAACGCGATTTGCCCAAAGTGGAGCAATGAGAAAGGGCGGCTTTTTCAAGCCGCTCGAATTTTCGACGTAAAGATCGGTTCTGAGGTCGTCTTATTCCACCGTGACCGATTTGGCCAGGTTGCGGGGCTGGTCGACATGACAGCCGCGCATGACCGCAATATGATAGGCCAGCAGTTGCAGGGGTATTATCGACAGCAGGGGGGTCAGCAGACGGGAGG
>CBFCYQ010000381.1:0-2473 GCA_965602205.1 uncultured bacterium
CTCGACACGCGCGAGAAGGTATCCTTTGCCGTCAGCGACGAGACGCGGCAGAAGCAGGAGGATGTTATTATCCCGTTCTGGTCGGGGCGGTCGATCCGGGACAGGATTTTTGAAGAAGTGGACCCGGAGTGGATCGCCGCCTATAATGCCGGCATCTTCACCGAGTTTCAGGAACAGCGCGCCCCGGGCCATACGGTGCTGGATGACAAGATTTACTCAAAGGGGTTTCTGGATTTCAAAGAGGATATTCGCCGCAGTATCGGCAGTCTCGATTTTGACCATGACCCGGATGCCTTCAAAAAGAGAGAACAGCTAAAGGCCATGGCTATCGCCGCCGATGCCCTGATTCTGTTCGCCGGGCGGCACGCCGCGGAACTGAAGAAACTGGCCGGCAAAGAGAGTGACGCGAACCGCAGGCGGGAACTGGAGGAAATGGCGGCCATCTGCGAACGGGTGCCCGCCCACGCCCCGGAGAATTTCCGGCAGGCGCTGCAGCATTACTGGTTCGTGCACGTGGGGGTTATCACCGAATACAACACCTGGGATTCGTTCAACCCGGGGCGGCTGGACCGGCACCTCTTGCCGTTTTACCGCAAAGACATAGAGACCGGCGTTCTGACCGAGGAGCGGGCGCGGGAGCTGCTGCAGGCCTTCTGGGTGAAGTTTAACAACCAGCCGGCGCCCCCCAAAGTCGGTGTTACGGCCCAGGAGAGCAACACCTACACCGACTTCTGCCTGATCAACCTGGGCGGTGTCAACGAGCGCGGCGAGGATGCTGCCAACGAACTCACTTACCTGATTTTTGACATCATCGACGAGATGCGCCTTCTGCAGCCCAGTTCGATGGTACAGGTGAGCAAAAAGAGCCCCGACCGCCTGCTCAAACGCGCCCTGAAGATTATCCGCACCGGCTACGGTCAGCCGTCGCTGTTCAACACCGAGGCTATCATCCAGGAGATGGTCAGGCAGGGCAAGTCGATCGAGGACGCTCGCAACGGCGGGGCGTCGGGATGCGTGGAGACCGGGGCGTTCGGCAAAGAAAGTTATATCCTCACCGGCTATTTCAATCTCACGAAAGTGCTTGAGATTACACTCAACAACGGCGTCGACCCGCGCACGGGCGAGAAAATCGGCATCGAGAGCGGCGACCCGACAACGTTCGCATCATTTGACGACCTGTTCGGGGCATTCGGAAAGCAATTGAAACATTTTATCGACATCAAGATCAAGGGCAACATAGTTGTCGAACGGCTCTGGGCACAGTACCTGCCGGCGCCGTTTCTGTCGATCGTGATCGACGACTGCATCAAAAACGGCCGGGACTACAACGACGGCGGGGCGCGGTACAACACCGCCTACATCCAGGGGGTCGGGCTGGGTAGTATCACCGATTGCCTGACGGCCCTCAAGTATCATGTCTTCGACAAGGGTGATGCAAGCATGGCCGAACTCCTGGCGGCGCTGCAGGATAATTTCGAGGCGAACGCTTCCCTCCGGGATAAGCTTGTTAACGAAACGCCGAAGTACGGCAACGATGACGATTATGCCGACGGTATTGCGCGCGAAGTGTTCGAGGCGTTTTTCGAGGTCGTGGACGGGCGGCCGAACACCAAGGGCGGGCACTTCCGGATCAACCTGCTGCCGACCACCTGCCATGTTTACTTCGGCCGTGTTATCGGCGCCATGCCCGACGGCCGGAAAAGCGGCGAGCCGCTCTCGGAGGGCATCTCCCCCGTGCAGGGGGCGGACCGTCACGGCCCCACGGCGGTTCTGAAATCGGCGGCCAAGATCGACCACCTCAGAACCGGCGGGACGCTGCTCAACCAGAAGTTCACACCGCAGGTGCTGGCTGACGATGACGGCCTGGACAAGCTGGCGCATCTCATCCGGGCCTATTTCAAGATGGATGGCCACCACATCCAGTTCAATGTCGTGACAGCGGATACGTTGCGCAAAGCACAGGAAACACCGGAGAAGTACCGCGACCTGATTGTCCGCGTAGCTGGCTACAGCGACTATTTTGTCGATCTCGGAACGGATCTGCAAAACGAAATAATCATGCGAACTGAACAGGGTCTGAACTGATCGCGGGCAAATAAAAATCCGATGGTGTCAACAAACACCATCGGAAAGTGGAACTCAACCCGTCCAAAGACAAACTGCCTTGCCCCCCCTCTCTCCTCAGGACAGGCTCCCCCTGATCCACAATTTCGTATATCAAGAAGCGTGCCGGTGAGTTGCCGGCGGGCTGATAACGTAACTTAAAGACAATATTCTGCTTACGAGTTTCTCGGGGCTGCCTCAGAGGTACCAGCAGGGCTATAGTACCTCTGAGAACGCAAAAAGCCGGAGTATATAATACCCTCGACGCCTAGGGACCGCTGCTGCCGTTGTAGGGTGGGGCTTCGCGGATGCCTTCGTCGGGGGTGCATGGTTCCGGGCCGGTCGGCATGCCGAATAAATAGCTCACCAT
>CBFCYQ010000382.1:0-2472 GCA_965602205.1 uncultured bacterium
GGAATCGCAGCCGGAAGTGTAGGTTTGAGTCAGGTTTCGCCCCAAATCCCATGAAAGGCCGGCGTCAGTCGAAACGGAAAGCCATAAATCACCATTGGCCGAACCGATTACGTCCGAACCGTCGAGACCACGCGCCGCACAGTCGTCTTCGATCCCGCCGGGTATGTCATTGAACTGCACCCACAGCACGTAGAACCTGCCGTCGCATTCCGAGATCGTCATCTTCGACACATTCATCTGCCAGGCCCCGCCGTCACAGGTAGTCTGGTCCCACTCGGCGTTATGCACAGTGCGGATATACGGACCATTCTCCGACCAGTGAAAGATGCGGCAATCAAAGCCAACCTGGCCGCCGGAATTCGCGTTTGCCGGCCACACGCGACCGGACCACACGATATGCAGGTTGTCATCGGATGCTATCAGCGCCGAAAGGTCGCACAATGGCCGGTAGCCGGCTTCGCCATCCACGTTACAGGTCAGATTCACACGGTTTTCCCATGACGCCCCCTGATCATACGAGATCTGATAGTAAACGTCATTATCCAGCTGGGGATATGGTTGTTCGCCGGAATTGGTGTCGCAGTAGGGTTGGCCGGTGAGGTTGGCCGTCCAGGCTAGGGCCACCTTGCCCGATGTCTTCGAGCAGGCCAGATCATGAGATAAATCAAATATCGAATCGATAACGTAGGGTGGGTAGTCCCACTCACCACCGCCGTTAACACCTACCTGGCGGAAGTAGTAAATGGCCTGAGGCTCACCGGAACTCGAAGACATTTGAGCGATGACGTGCAGCACCGTGTCCGGGAATGTCTCCTGGTAGCGAAACCGGGGCCAGATGACCTCCCGCCCCCACATTTGGGCGTAGGACATGACCGAATCCGGCACGCGGCTGATGAAACTCTCAAAGTCCCCGGCGAGTTCATCGGCGTCCCAGTAGAACTGCGGGGCGAATATAATGTCCGGTCGCTCGTGCGAACCGACTACCGCCCGGTTGTCGCCGGTCACATCCATTCCGCCGTAACCGGCCCAGTTCGGGTTCACGCCCACCGATGGACCCAGCGTGCCTGTCGTGGCGTTGTACTTGTTGTACTGCATCACCCGCAGACCGGCATTTCTCTCGGGCAGACGCATCCAGGTGAAATGCACCCCCATGTAATCATCGTGCCCCCAGTCGATCATACGGCCCATCGAGCCGTTGCGCTGCTGGTCGTACCAGGTGTCACCAATGACAACTCCGGGTGAAGCTTCCTCCGACCCGAACAGCGATATACGGCCCAGGGAGCCTTTTGCCCGGCTCGTCTCAATTGTCTCAGGCCGATAATCATCGGCCATGGGTAAGACATAATCCTGCAACCTGCTGAGGCGTGGGTCAGCCGTCCGTCGGTCAACAGGCTTTTCGGCGGTAAAGGCGGTGGCGGTCAGGACGGCCATAGCCGCCCCGGTGAAGAGAATCTTCAACGTCAGTCTCGCGAGCATTTCTGTCCTCCCTGATATCAGGTCATTGAGCGTTATTCGTTTTCCTCCTACTTCTGCGGGCATGGCGGTGGCGCCGGACCGCCCGGTATGCCAAAGAGCCAGTGCAGAAAGTAAGCCACATCGGATACATTGACTTTTTCCTCCGGATCGCCGTTAATGTTTGCCTCCGTCCAGCAAACCGGAGCCGGACCGCTGGGAATACCGAAGAGCCACGTCAGCAAGTATGAGACATCGGAGATGCTGGCTTTGTCACTGGGGTCGTTGTTGGCGTTACCGCGATGGCCGTTACAGCAATCGACGCCCGTCAACTCGACATCATTGACGAAAGTCATCACCGTAAACAAATCAGTCAGCGAATCCGTAAAGCAGTAATACTGGTCAACGAGATGCCTGGTATTCATCCCGTAATAAACGTCGCCCACCTCCAACCCCGTCTGTGACGGCGACTCGGTATAAAAATCGAGGGCGGCCGCACCGTCAAAATCGGTGCCACTGACCGTGTAAAGATCGAGACTGGTGGTGATATTGCTGTTATACCAGGCGCTGGCGGCGTCGATCTTTGACTGAAGCTCCGCCACGCCGCCGTCGTAGGCGGTCGCCAGGGCCGTGTAAAAATACATAGTGTCAGGCGTTTTGTCGAGCCACTCGTAATCTCGGTAGAACCACTCCAGGAAGGCAATGCCGCCGCACCGCTGGCTGTTGTCCAGGCATTCGTTGTCGTCCTGGTCATACTCGGCCCCGACCTGGTATATCAGGTTGCGGCCGGCGTCATAGCCGCAGGCGTTCTTCACGCCCGAATCGGAAGGAATGTCCCAGTCGATGATTTCCCCGATCGACAGATCATATTGATGATTCTCATCGTAGGAGTAGACCTTGAGCCGCTGCACCAGAAAACAGTCCGTTCCCTTCGGGGCAAACCAGGTCTTCTCCAGGGCGATATTGCTGTCATTGGTGACGAACACCCCCGTGTTGAACTCGTAGTGCGTGCCCATGTCG
>CBFCYQ010000383.1:0-2465 GCA_965602205.1 uncultured bacterium
GATTCACTTTCAATTACAATACCGATCCGCCGATTGATATCGATACGACTACCACCATTCGCGCCGTTGCGGTCAGGCCCGGCTGGCTGGACTCCCCGGTTGAGACGCACACGTATATCTTTCTTGACGACGTAGTCACCCAATCGCCCAACGGTGAAGCGCCCGATCCCGACTGGCCGTCGGGTCCCGTCAATGGTCAAGTCTTAGACTACGGCATGGATCCCTGCATTGTGAACGATGGAACCTGGGGACCTCAGCTTGAAGAAGCACTAACCTCAATTCCTGCGATGTCCGTTGTGATAGACCTGAACGACCTGTTTGACCCCGCAACCGGTATTTACGTCAATGCTTACAACGACGGCTATGGCTGGGAACGACCGATATCGCTGGAGTTGCTCTATCCTCCCAATCCCCAGGGGCCAGGATTTTCTGACATGGCATGGATACGTGATGCTAATGGAGCAGTAATTTGGGGACTACCCCTTGATATGCGCGATGGATTCCAAATCAACGCAGGCCTGCGCATCCGCGGAGGTTACAGCCGAAGCCCAAGCAATCCCAAGCATGCATTCCGACTCTTCTTCCGCGGGGAATATGGGGCCGGAAAACTCAATTATCCTCTGTTTGGCCGCGAAGGTGTGGATTCCTTCTACAAGGTTGACCTTCGTACTGCTCAGAACTACTCCTGGAGTTTCGTGGGCGACAGCAGCAATACCATGTGCCGGGAAGTCTGGGCACGGGACAGTCAGGGGCTGACGGGTCAAGGCTACACCCGAAGCCGATACTATCACCTCTACATCAACGGCCACTACTGGGGCGTATTCCAGACGCAGGAGCGCTCCGAGGCGGCATACGCTTCGTCCTATTTCGGCGGCGACCGAGAAGATTGGTATTGCGTCAAGGCTATTGGTGACGGCAGCTATGCTATCGAGGCCACCGATGGTACCCTCGACTTCTGGCAAGATTTGTGGGATATAACCAACCTCGGATTCGCAAGCCACGAAAACTATTACCGCGCCCAGGGTCTCAAAACCGATGGTACGCGAGATCCCTGTTATCCGGTCCTGCTCGATGTTGACAACCTCATCGACTACATGATGATGGTCTTTTACGACGGCGACCGCGACGCACCGATTTCCAACTTCCTTGGCAATACCAGAGTCAACAACTGGTACGGGGTCCGCGACCGCACGGGCGAAGAAGGATTCCGCTACTTCGTTCACGACGCCGAGCACATTATGTCGAGGGGTCTTACGGACCGAACCGGTCCTTATCTATGTGGTGACCAGTTCCAGTATTTCAATCCGCAGTGGCTCCATCAGGAGTTGATGGCCTATCCCGATTACCGTTTGCGATTTGCTGACCGTGCGTACAAGCGCCTGTTTAATAATGGCCTGTTGACGCCGACGTGGGCCATCGAACGTTTCCAGGCCCGCGCCGACCAAATCAATATGGCGATTGTCGCAGAGTCCGCGCGTTGGGGTGATTCCAAAAAAACAGAAACAGAATCCCCGCTCACCAAGAATGACTGGCTGAATGCAATCAACAACGAGATCAACAATTTCTTCCCCGGCCGATCAGGAGTTGTCATCGACCAATACAAAATCACGAGACTAATCAGCGGCGCACTCGCCCCGATTTATCCGAGTGTCGAGGCCCCATCGGTCAATCCTACCGGCGGGTGGAATTCTACCGGTTTCAACGTGACTATGAACGCTCCCGCCGGAACAATCTATTACACCACCGACGGCAATGACCCGCGCCTGCCGGTGGTGCAGTCGGCGCCTGGCTCTGTAGTTACACTCCTGGCTGAAAATGCCGCAAAGAGCTACTTTGTTCCGACAAGCTCTCCTGCCGACATCATCGGCTCAATACTGTACGAATACTTCGATGGAATCGCCGGGACCGCTGTCACAGACCTGACATCGAGCCCCGATTACCCCGGGAACCCGACTTCCATCGACTACATGACCAGCTTTGAGGCACCATCTGACTGGGATGAACAATATGGTATCCGAATGAGGGGCTATCTCCACCCACCTTCAAATGGCAACTACACCTTCTGGATATCCAGCGACGATGCCGGCGAGCTTTGGTTGAGTACTGACGATGATCCGATTAACAAGGTGCTTATTGCTTATGAGAGTAGCTGGAGCGGAATCAGGGTGTGGGAACTCGGTGCTGACGAGGAGTCGGCACCCATCGCACTGGTGGGTGGTCAGAAGTACTATATTGAAGCTTTGATGAAAGAAGAAGGTGGCGGTGACAACCTTGCCGTGACCTGGAGACACGATGCTCTTGACCCGAACAACGGTGATCCACCGATCGATGGTTCGTACCTGTCCCCGGCTGCAGACAACTGGGCTACCAACTATTATGACGACTTTAACTGGCCCAGCGGCACAGGCGGAGTCGGCTACGAAAAGAACCCGGGCGATCCCGTAAACTTCTTAGGCCTCTTCAAT
>CBFCYQ010000384.1:0-2461 GCA_965602205.1 uncultured bacterium
GACCGTTATTCCACCTGGGTGGAGCAGACCCAGTTCGACTGGATGGACGAGAAATTCTCCGGGGATTATCCGGGCATCGGGGTCACGATAGTGCCGAACGGTGACGGTCTGGTGATCGTCTCGGTGCGTGAGGGAGGTCCCGCCCACGGCGCGGGGCTTCTGACCGGTGACGTCATCCTTCTGGCGGACTCGACGGCCCTGGCCGGTCTGGACTTCGATAAAGCCGCCGTGCTTCTGAGGGGCGAGGAGAAAACGCCCGTGCGGCTGACCGTCTTTCGTCCCGCCGATGGTGACACGCTGACATTCACGGTCGTCAGGGCAAAGATTCCGTTCGTCCATGTGCCGTATGCGGGGTTCACGTTCGACTCCGTTGCCTATATCAGGGTACTGGATTTCGACCCGGGCACCGCCCGCGATATCAAGGCGGCCCTGGACTCGCTTATGCCGGCGGGATCGGCCGGACGCCCGCGCGGGCTGATTCTCGACCTGAGAAGTAACCCCGGCGGACTGTTCAACGAGGCTCTTCAGACAGCCGATCTGTTTCTGGACAAAGGCGCCTTCATCGTCGGCATCGACGGTCGATCCCGATGGTATGCTCAGGACTATCACGCCACCGGTTCCGACTTGGCGCCGGGAGTGCCCATGGTAGTTATGGTCGATCGCGGTTCCGCTTCCGCTTCCGAGATAGTGGCCGGGGCATTACAGCAGGCGGGACGGGCGACCCTGGTGGGCGACACGACCTTCGGCAAGGGGCTCGTCCAGGGTTTTGTTCACTTTCCCGATGGTGACGGTCTCAGGTTGACCATATCACGATACTATTTCGATGGCGGCGTCTATCTCAATGAGTTTGACTCGGTTCTCAACGACGTCGGTCATGGACTCCTTCCTGACCACTACTACCCGTCGGATGACCGGGGGCATTTCTCACGCACACTGGAGAACTCGCGACTGCTTCAGCAATTCGCCAACCGCCACCAGGACGAGATAATCACCGCCGCCCGCCGGGGAGCGCTTGACGACCAGTGGGTTAAGGGCTTTATCCTGTTTGCCGAGAGCGAGGCGTTCAACTATGTCTCACCCTCGACCCGGCAGATTGAGACCATGAAAACGCTGGCCAAACAGGAGAAGGCCTCACCTGCCGTTGTCCGAATAGTCGAACGGCTTTTGCAGGCAGGCAGAAGAAGTGATCGGAATACCTACTACGTTCATCGTGACTATATCAAAGGTCGCTTAAGAGAAATTGCGGTGGAAAGAAAATACGGCACCTTTCGCGCCTACGATGAAGTTATTGTTAATGAGAGTCCTGCGGTTCACTTCGCCGCGGGTGTACTGCTGGAAGGCCAATAATGCCGGAAATGCTGCTGTTTGTTCTGTGCGGCTTGCTGGCCGGTTTGCTGGGAGGATATCTGGGCCTGGGCGGTGGAATAGTCATGGTTCCCTTTCTCACCGTCGTCGTTGGGCTGGACATTAAAGTAGCCGTGCCGGTGTCGGTAACCGCCATCGTCGTCAATTCCCTGGCCTCGTCCAACGAATATCTCAAGAAGGGGATGGTCGATCTGGAACTGGTGGTAGTGCTGTCAATCTTCACGGTCCTGGGAAATATAACCGGCAGCAACCTCAGCGAGGTTGTTCCAGCCGACGCCATCCGCCTGATTCTGACGGCTATCCTCGCTTATACCGCGTTTTCTCTCTTGAGAAAGAGAAATTCCGAAAAACGTGCCCACTTTCAAGACAATCGGCGCCGGTATCTTATGGTCTGTGTTGTCATTGCCTACCTGACCGGCGTCCTGGCCGCCCTGGTTGGCATCGGCGGCGGCGTAATTCTCGTGCCCCTGCTGTACACGATTATTGGACTTCCCCTGACCACGGCACGCGGAACCTCGTCGCTGATGATCGGCTTTTCCTCGGCCGCGGCCGCTGTCGTGTATCTGCTCAACGACCGCATTGATTTCGCAATCGTGGCACCGGTGGCTGTCGGAATAATCGTCGGGGCCAAGCTGGGTGGTTTTCTGGGCACGATGGCCCGGCCGGTGGTGGTGAAAGTATTGTTTTTCTTCGTTATGCTCTATCTGGCGTATAAACTATCGTACGATGTCATAGCAGGAGTGATATGAACAACGAACCCTATAAGATTTCCCGCCTGGCCAGCCTGCAGAGAACGGCCTGGTACTTCTTCTTCGGCTATTTCCTCATTGCGGTATGCTTGTACGCTTTGGGTGCAGACATTGCTCACCGGGTCACCTTCTGGGGCGTGGTACTTCTTCTGGGCGTTACGCTATCGAAACTGGTGATAATCGCCGAGCAGTTTCGGGTTGCTGAAATGCGTCGTTTTCAGATTCTGAGCTATGTGCTGGCGCTATTTTTATTGTCCACTATTCTTTTGAAGTATTTTGTCTTATGATCAACGCGGTTTTTTGCGACTTTGACGGAACCGTCGCCCGGCGCGATGTCGGGTACAACC
>CBFCYQ010000385.1:0-2452 GCA_965602205.1 uncultured bacterium
TCGTCTATACGATCAATTAAAACTGCGAAGGCTGTCACCTATGCGTCAAGGCCTGTCCACAGGACTCCATCAGCGGCAAGAAAAAGGAACAACCTATAATCGACGCCGGCAAGTGTATCCGGTGCGGTGCCTGCGAGAGTGTCTGCAAATTTCGCGCAGTGGAGGTACATTCGTGATGATACACCTAACGATTAATGGCCTTAATGTTTCGGTCGACAAAGGCACGACGGTCCTGGAAGCCGCCAGGCTCATGGGACTTCCGATTCCGACCTTGTGCTACATGGAGGGCCTGTCGCCTTATGGGGCCTGCCGGCTATGCCTGGTTGAGATCGGGGAAGAACCCAATTCGAAGCTCGTCACGTCCTGCACCTATCCGGCGGAAGAGGGGCTCAAGGTGCGGACGGCCTCTTCGAGGGTCCTAAGGGCACGCAGGATGATCCTGGAACTTATGCTGGCCTCGTGTCCGCAGTCGAAAATCATCCAGGACCTGGCGGCGGCCCATGGCGTTAACCAACAGCGTTTCAGGCAGGAATATGAGGACTGTATTCTTTGCGGTCTCTGCGTCCGCATGTGTGAAGAACAGATGATGGCCAAGGCAATCGGCTTTCGCGGGCGCGGAGAAAACAGAAGCATTGGAACGCCATTCGACCTGAAATCAGACGTCTGCAGGTTGTGTGGCGGATGCATGTACGTTTGCCCGGCCTGCCAGCTTCGATGCACGTATAACGAGCCGGAGAAAGCCGTTTGCGGCGGGTGCCAGAACCTTTCTCCGCCCTGCATCGAGAAGGCGCCTTTAGATGATATGATGTGCTACATGGATCCCTGTGTGGCCTGCGAAATAAAAAAAGACTAGGTAAGAAAAAAGGAGGAAGGCAACGATGACCTTTTCGAGAATAAATACGTCAGCCGCGACACTCACAAAAAACAGGACCGAAGGCTCGGTAACGCCTGGCTCAGGTATGTGCGTGACCTGTGTGGACGGCTGCATCGGGATGTGCGAGATCGGAAAGTCGGCCTATCGCGGCCACGAGGTAATCTACCCGCAGCCCTTCGGCGTGATCACGACGGCGGCCGAAAAAAACTATCCGGTTGATTACTCCCATTTTAACATTATGGGAACCGCCGTTGGCGCACACGGCATTGACGCGGACTCAGACAAGGCCATATTCCCAGCCGTCAGTCTCGAAGTGCATGTCGGGTGTGAAGAGAAAATCAAGTTTCGCTATCCCTGGTTAATTTCGGCCATGGGATCGACCAACATCGCGGAAAAAAATTGGGAAGGCCTGGCCATCGGCTCGGCGATCGCCGGAACGGGGCTGACCATAGGCGAAAACGTCGTGGGCATGGATTCGGAAGCGGTCATCAAGGACGGCCGGATTATTGATACGGTTGATTTAAAACGCCGGGTCAAGCTTTACAAGGATCATCAGCGCGATGGGTATGGTGCGATTATTGTCCAGGCCAACGTCGAGGACACCCGGCTCGGCGTCCAGGAGTACGCCATCGAGCAACTGGGTGTCGAGTGCGTGGAGCTCAAGTGGGGTCAGGGAGCGAAAAACATCGGCGGCGAGGTCAAAATCGACAACTTGAAAAAGGCCCAGTTGCTCCACGAGCGCGGCTATATCGTTCTTCCAAATCCGATGGATCCAAGTGTCATCAAGGCATTCGAGCGCGGCGGTTTCAAGGAATTCGAACGCCATTCCCGTGTCGGCATGGTCACTGAGGAATCCTTCGCAAAGCGGGTCGATGAACTTCGGAAAGCGGGCGCCAAATACATCTTCCTCAAGACCGGCGCATACCGCCCAGCCGACCTGGCGCGGGCGATCAGGTTCGCCTCAAAGTGCAAGCTGGATGTCCTCACCGTGGACGGCGCCGGCGGCGGGACCGGCATGAGCCCCTGGCGCATGATGAATGAATGGGGCATGCCGCCTGTTGAGTTGCACTCCCTTCTCTACCAGTACGCGAAACGCCTCACCGACAAGGGTGAAACGATTCCGGCTCTGGCAGTGGGGGGCGGATTCACTTTCGAGGATCAGATTTACAAGGGCCTCGCATTGGGTGCGCCTTTTGTCAAACTCATCGGTATGGCTCGTGGCCCCATGGCGGCCGCAATGGTCGGAAAAACAATTGGCCGGACGATCAACGATCATCAACTTCCTGTTTATATTGAACGTTTTGGGACATCACGGGACGAGATTTTCGTCACCTCGGGCGCGCTTCGTCAGGAAATAGGCGACGCCGAGTTTGAAAAGCTGCCCACCGGCGCAGTCGGGCTTTACACCTATTACGAACGACTGGCCCAGGGCCTCAGACAAATGATGGCCGGCAGCCGCAAATTCTCTCTTGAACACATTGCCCGGGACGATATCGCCTCACTCACCACCGAAGCCGCACGAATTAGCGGTATCCAATACATCATGGATGTCGATAAGGCCCAAGTCGAAGACCTCCT
>CBFCYQ010000386.1:0-2448 GCA_965602205.1 uncultured bacterium
GTGGTGATCAGCTTGTTGACCCAAAGGGTTCCGATGGAAAATCTGGATCGTTTTTACGCCTGCCTGCGCACGCCGATCGGCCCGGGTGAACCGGAGACCGAGGCGTTCACGCTTCCGGCGGGTGTGCAGCCGGGCCCACGAAACGCTCTGATACAGCATCCCGATTTCGAGATACCCCGGCCCACCCTGATCGGCATAGGCGGTTTTCTCGTCGCCTGGCTGGGCGTGGGCCTGTTAATCGGAACCGTGTACTGGATTATTCAATGATAAGTGCCAAAAGTGAGCTAAAGTGAATTTGTAGGGTGCGATGAATCGCACCAATTTATCGGTAGGGTGGGCAAATTCCGTTTTTGCCCACGCGGAGCCTTATGCTCAGATGAAGGAGTGAATCGCATGATGCGTAATTTATTTTTTTCACTGTTGGGTCTTTGCCTGTTGACTGTTTCGTGCACTGAGAAAGAACCGATGGAAGTGACTCGCCAACCTGCAAAAGAAAAAGTCAGCCTCATGACGCTGGACCCGGGCCACTACCACGCCGCACTGGTCCAGAAGAGCATGTATGAGCAGATTGACCCTACGGTTTATGTCTATGCCCCGAACGGCCCGGACGTGCGCAATCATATGAAGCAAATTCTCCGGTTTAACAGCCGGCCGGAGAATCCAACGAACTGGCGGCAGGTTGTCCATACTGGTGATGACTTCCTCGAAAAAATGGTCGCCGACAAACGTGGTGACATTGTGGTTATCTCCGGCAACAACCGCAGGAAGACCGAGTACATCAAGGCCTCCATCGATGCCGGGCTCAACGTTTTCTGCGACAAGCCGATGTGCATTGACCCGCAGGGTTTTCAGCTCCTGGAGCAAGCCTTCGCGACGGCCGACAAGAAGGGTCTTTTGCTCTACGATATCATGACCGAACGATTCAATACGACTTGCATCCTGCAGAAGCTGCTTGTTCTTAATGGAGACCTGTTCGGCGAGATGGAAGCCGGCTCACCGGAAAATCCAGCCGTCGCCAAGGAGAGTGTCCACCATTTCTTCAAGTACGTCGCCGGAGCGCCCCTTAAGCGACCCGCCTGGTACTTCGACACGACCCAGCAAGGCGAAGGACTTGTGGACGTCACCACGCACCTGATCGATTTGATGATGTGGACGTGCTTTCCGGACCAAGCGATTGATTATCGTGAGGATATTGAAATAAATAGCGCCAGGCGCTGGCCCACCACGCTTACGCGGGCGCAATACGAGAAAGTGACGGGCGTGCCGGACTTTCCCGACTATCTGAAAGACGAACTCAACGACGCCGGTGACCTGCCCTGCTACGCCAACGGCGAGACCACTTTCACGATGAAGGGTATCTGTTTGAAGCTGTCCGTGACATGGAACTTCCAGGCGCCTGAGGGTGGCAAAGACACACATACGTCGCTGTTTAGAGGCAGCAAGGCGCATGTTATTATTCGCCAGGGCAAGGAGCAAAACTACCGGCCGGAGGTGTACGTCGAGCCTGCCCCGGGCATAGAAGCCGCGAAAGTAGCCGCTTCTTTGACAAAAGCCGTTGCCGGGTTACAGAAAAAATTCCCCGGTCTCAAAGCCGAGAAGGCCGCAGACGGATGGCACATTGTCATACCGGACAAATGTCGAGTCGGTCACGAAGCTCATTTTCGAAACGTCATGGATGCGTATCTTCAATATCTGGCCGAGGGCCGGCTGCCCGACTGGGAAGTTCCCAACATGCTGGCGAAGTACTACATCACGACCAAGTCGCTCGAATTAGCCAGGCAGTGACACTAAAAAGAGGAGAGCCAACCAAGATGGCCCATGAGCAATTAGCACTGTTGGGCGGTGAAAAGGCCGTCAAGTCCAATGCCTCAGAGATTTTCGCCTGGCCGATTGTTACGGAGCGGCACGAGCAAGCCGTGCTGGACGTGCTGCGGTCCCGCCAGATGTCCGGCATCGAGCTAACAAGGCAATTCGAGAAAAAGTACGCCCAATTGCTCGGTAGAAGATATGGTCTGGCCTATCATAACGGCACTGCCGCTATCTTAGGCGCGATGTACGGCTTGGGCATCGGCCTCGGCGACGAGGTGATCTGCCCGAGCATCACGTACTGGGCGTCGGTCGCGCAAGCCTACACGCTCGGCGCCACACCGGTCTTCGCGGACGTTGATCCTGAGACGATTTGCATCGACCCGGCGGACATCGAGCATCGCATCACACCGCGAACGAAGGCCATCGTCGTCGTGCACTATGCGGGCATGCCGGCTGAGATGGATGCGATTATGGAGGTCGCCGGCAAACACCATCTGAAGGTGCTCGAAGACGCCTCCCACGCTCACGGGGCTTTATACAAGGGTAAAGAAGTCGGCACTTTCGGCGAGGCGGCGGCCTTCTCACTGATGACCGGCAAATCGCTGGCGGTCGGCGAGGCGGGAATCCTGTTCACCGACG
>CBFCYQ010000387.1:0-2417 GCA_965602205.1 uncultured bacterium
TCGGCTTACTCCCGTCTGATCACTCCCTGGGTCCGCCCAGCCGGTGTCAGCCGTATGAGGCTATCATCAAGCAGAAGCTGGATCAGGGACTGTCCGCTCAGCGTATCTGGCAGGATCTGGTGGCTGAGGAGGGTTTTGATGGCTCCTATTCTTCAGCCAAGCGTTTCGTCCGCAGGCTGGGGGCTAAGACTCCCTTACCCTTCCGCCGGATGGAATGCGAACCCGGCCATGAGGCCCAGGTCGACTTCGGATCGGGTGCCTGGATTATTCAGAACGGTAAGAAACGCCGAGCTCATGTTCTCCGCATTGTCTTAAGCCATTCTCGCAAGGGCTACAGTGAAGCGGTATTAAAACAGGACACCGAGAACTTCATCCGGGTCTTAGAGAATGCCTTTCACGCCTTTGGTGGCGTTCCCAAAACGCTTGTAATCGACAATCTTAAAGCGGCCGTGACAAGGGCCGACTGGTTCGATCCCGAGTTGAACCCGAAGGTCATCGCCTTTGCCCGGCATTACAACTTCGTCTTCCTGCCCACCAAGCCGTACACGCCGCGTCACAAAGGCAAAGTCGAAAGCGGCATCAAATACGTAAAGAACAACGCCTTGAAAGGGCGAGGCTTCGCCTCTCTGGCTGAGCATAACCAGTTTTTGGCCAACTGGGAGCGGCAGGTGGCTGACACCCGTATCCATGGCACTACCCGTCAGCAGGTCGGTAAACGGTTCAGCGAGGTAGAGCGATCGGCATTGATGCCGCTGGCCGGAGAACGGTTCCCGTCCTATCACGAGGGCCGACGCAAAGTCAATCGTGACGGCCACATCGAAGTCGCCCGAGCTTACTACTCGGTTCCCCCGGAGTATCTGGGACGCCGGGTCTGGGTGCACTTCGATAGTCGTATGGTACGTATCTACAACAACCACCTGCAGCAGATAGCCGTTCATGTCAGGGTCTTGCCGGGTAAGTTCCACACCGACCGGAGCCACCTGGCCGATGCCAAGATATCATCTATCGAGCGAGGTGTTGAGTATATGCTGAGTCGGGCGCGTCGTCTTGGTAATGAGGCCGGTCGCTGGGCGACTCAAATGATTGCCGTGCGAGGCATCGAAGGGGTCCGAGTATTACAGGGGTTCCTGTCACTGGCCAGGAAGTATCCGGCCAACATTGTCAACCAGGCCGGCGACAAAGCTCTTGAGGCCGCCTGTTTCCGTCTGCGGCCGGTGCGCCAGCTGTGTAAACACTACGCCCAGGACCAGAAGGAACTCTCCTTAGATGAAAAGCATCCCATCATACGGCCCCTCTCGGAATACCAGAATCTCTTAACCAAATCACCAATAGCATCTCAAACCAAGGACAAAAATGTCACTTGTGGAAATGCCATTTGTGGCAACGCCACTTGTGGCCAGGAGAAAGAAACATGAATGTACCGCTTATGTCCAATCTGAAGAAGCTGCGGCTGTCGGGACTGACCTCCACCCTCGAGGTTCGCCTGCAAGAAGCAACCGGCAATCAACTCAACCATCTGGAGTTCCTGGAACTGATCGTCAACGACGAACTGGCGATCAGGGACGACCGGGCCATAGCCCGAAGAATCAAAAAGGCCGGCTTTAGGGAACTCAAAAGCCTGGAGGATTTCGACTTCAGTTTCAACCCTTCCATCAAGAGACGTCAGATCATGGATCTGGCCACCGGTCGCTTCATAAGAGAGAAGATCGACCTGCTCATCCTGGGTCCGCCCGGGGTCGGTAAGTCGCACCTGGTGCAGGCTATCGGACATCAGGCCGCCAGGATCGGCTTCACCGTGCTCTATCGTTCTATCTTTGACACCATCACGGAACTGATCCAGGCCGAGAACTTTGGCGAAAGCATCAAGACCATGAACCGCTACCTCAAAGTCGATCTTTTGATAATCGACGACATGGGTATCAAAAAGCTGCCCCGGCAGTCCGGCGAGTATCTCTTTGAGATCATCATGCGACGGTATGAACTGCGCTCCACCATCATGACTTCCAACCGACCGCTGGAAGAATGGGGTAAACTGATCGGCGACGTGCCCACCGCCACCGCTATCCTCGATCGCATCCTGCACCGGGCTGAGATCATCCAGATTACTGGCAAGAGCTACCGGCTGAAAGATCGGGCAAGAATGACCAGAGAAACTTGCCAGGGAAACCAGGACGGCAAGAAAGATAAGACTTGTCAAAAGGAGAAAACGGTATCATGATAACGATGCCAGAACGTAAACCTGGCCGGTTTTGACCCGACCCGCAATGGACGGTTTTAATCCGACCGGTGGCAATATCCCTACTGGAATGCGCGAACCTGATTACCAAAGGATCTGCACCCAGAGACTCGAATCCTTCGGAGCTGCGAGAAAAAATTCTATCGCTGTCACGGAAGCTCACAGAAACGGATCCACTCTC
>CBFCYQ010000388.1:0-2408 GCA_965602205.1 uncultured bacterium
TCGTCGCGGAGGCCGGTAAATCTCAGGACTGTATTGACAAACCATTTGCCCGTCAGCCTGGTGAGTTGATTGGTCAGGTGAATATACGGCACACTGCAGACCACAAAGACAACCTCACAACTGGCGGTCATGGCCGCCAGTTCACTTTCCAGCCAGTTTCTCTGCGCCTCGCCGAGCAACTCCTTCTTGTGCAGGCAGCGGTAGCGCCGCAAATCGAGCACGATAAACCCGATTTTGCCGTAGACAAACGAATAGTAACCCCGCGCCGGGTCAACATACGGGTTGTGGCTCAGTTGATACCGGTCGTAGGCGGTTGATGCCGCCCGGAAGAATTTGTCCATCAGGGCGCTTCTTTCGGGCTTCTCGTCGTTCTGCTCGTCGCCGTGCGAGCCCCAGCCGTCGCGTATTTCATGGTCGTCCCAGGTAAAAAAGACCGGGCAGTGCGCACAGGCTTTGCGGACCTCGGGCAGTTCGAGATACTTGCGGTAGACCTTGCTGTATTCCTCGACCAGTTCCCCCTCGGTCAGGTGTTTATATCGGCGGCGCGGTTTCTTGCTATGCTTGCCCCACAACCGGTCGGTGTAGACCTGGTCGCCCACCCCCATCAGAAAGCGGATATTCTGCGGCCGCGTGTCATCGATGGAGCCAAGGTTCACCTGGCGGTCGAACTCGCTCCACATTTTGAGTGACTCCGGCTCGAACTTCTCCCGGTCGCCGTAGAAAGGCCGGTGACACGAGTAGAAACCGAAGGTCAAGTCGGTTTCGTCGCCCGGGTTCGGAAGCGTCGTAAAACGGCAGTCAGGGACATTGGTGACATCGCTTCCGCCGTTATCCTTGACAGTGTATGTGTAGCAAGTGTTGGCCTCGAGGTCGTCGAACCGGGCCAGCGCCAGGCCATTGCCGTCACTGCGAACACTCTGCGTCCGCCACTGCTGACCGGCTGCGTGAACTTCAACCGTGTATTCTTTGTCGGGCGCGGCCTCAAACCAGATGCGGGCTTCCCTCACCCCGACACCCACCATCGGACCGACACGGATGCTCATATTATGATTCCTCCCTCGAACGCGATATTATTCCGCCTGAAATGGACTCATCCCCTGACGACCAAGATGTCGTTTCAGCCTACCGCACTGGCGCCCCCCTGTCAAGAATTATCTGCCGTTACTCCACCAGCCTCGATTCGGGAATATCGGCGTCTTTCTCTTTCAGCCGGAACTGCTCCGGGCGGGCGCGAAGCACCTCGCGCAGCCAGCTTTCGGAATACCCGACACCCTTAGCCCGGCCGGTGGTGTCCTTCACATAGCCGTCGTTGTATGTCGTAATCAGGTACTCTCCCAGTTCCCGCCAGCGATCCACCACCATCTCCCCCGACGATACCGAATAGTTGGTCAGGTACCGGGTAGCCAGGTCCGGCGAAGATTTCACCAGGTCTAGCGCGGTCTTTTCGAAAACCGGCTGCAACTCGAGAAAGCCTTCTTCCAACTCGCTCTGCACCGCCTGGATATCCTTTATCATGTATGAGTATTTGAGATTGGCGAAGTTCGAGACGAAGTTGAACACCCACCAGGCCGACTCCCATGAAAACTCCCGGATACTACCCACCGTGTACGACTCGGGCACGTCGGTTATGCCGCAGTAAAGCGGTACATAGCACGTGAAATATGTATCATCAACACCGTACCAGAAGACACCGCCCACCGGGTTCGGCAGCCACGACCGCGATTGCGACACAAACGAGAAACCGGTCTGCTGCGTGGATATCTGGCGCTCCCAGGTATACTCGACACTGTCGACCGTCCACGGCAAAGGCCGCCAGCGGTAGGGCGTGCCGAACGGCCCGGCATCGACACCTTTGGTCATATCGTACGGCGTGCCCTCGTAATGGTCGCGCATGAGGGCGAAAACATCGGCGGTCGCAAGCTTTTTGTCGGGTTTGATCCACAGCGGGTACGGCTCGGCGCCCTCGACCGCCCGGTGGTAGTCCGCCGAAAGGTTCAGCGACGGCGCGGCGCGACGGAAAATACTCCACACGCGGGCATCGGCCCAGCGCTGGTGTTTGGGTGTCGGCGGATGGTACGCATCGTAAAAGCGAAACGGCTTGCCGGATTTCGGATCGTAGTAGCCTTTTTCCACGGCGAAAGAGATGACGTTGTCCGAAAAAATACAATTCTCCGTGTCATCCAGGGGAAATTCCCCGATTCGCGACTGGTTAGCGTGGCAGGCAATGTAGCCGTCGGGCACGCGCAGCGCCACCCAGATGGCCCCCTTCCCGCCGGGGCCGGGGCCGATCATCTCCATTATCCAGGCTTCCTCGGGATCGCCGATTGAAAACGTCTCCCCCGTCGACCGGTATCCGTACTTATCCGCCAGGTCGGTCATCACCTTGATAGCCTCCCGGGCGGTTTTGG
>CBFCYQ010000389.1:0-2403 GCA_965602205.1 uncultured bacterium
GCCCATCCGTTGGGAATCAAAAAGGCGGTGAAAGAGGCCATCTCCCACAAGGGATTCTCTCTGGTACATACCCTGTCACAATGCCCCACCCAGGCCGGGCGGTACATCTACGGCACCCCCAGGGCGGATGACCTTCTGGAATACTTCAAAGCCAAGGCGGTCACTCGCAAAAAAGCCCGGAAGCTTTCGGCGGATGAACTGTCTGAGCGCATTGTGATCGGCACACTTCATCAATCCGATCAACGACCGGAATTGTGCGAGAGCATCGCGGCGTTGCACACCGCTCTGAAAGGATAGATCATTGAAGCGAATCGTTGTTGATCAAAAATATTGTAAAGGCTGCTGTTTGTGTATCGGCCAGTGCGAGAGCGGCGTTCTATCAACCTATAAAAACAGAAACGCCAAAGGCTATCTCGCAACTGAGGCATCCGATCCCGATAATTGTATCGGCTGCATGCGCTGCGAATTGATCTGCCCGGATATGGCCATAACGGTGGAGGATGTGGACGATGAGAACTGAAGTCATGTTTGCCGGATTTGGCGGGCAAGGGGTCATCAAAGCGGCCTTGCTGCTATCACAGGCCGCCGGTTTGCACGAAAATAAAGAAGTGGCCCAAACACAGAGTTACGGGCCGGAGGCCAGAGGCGGGGCCTGCCGTTCAGAGGTTGTCATCAGTGATCAGGAGATCGATTACATCAAAACCATGAGCCTGGATTCATTTGTGGTGATGTCCCAACCCGCGCTGGACAAATACCGAGACCACATCGATCTGCAAAAAACAATTGTCATCGCCGACACGACCCTGATCAAAGAGATCCCGCCGGATTTGCAAAAGGTTTATGCGGTGGAGGCGACGCGGATTGCTGAAGAAAAACTGGGCCGGGCGCTGTTTGCCAACATTATCATGCTGGGCGCGCTCTCGGCGGTCAGTGGACTGGTGACTCTGGATGCGCTTAGAAAATGCCTGGTCGGTAACGTACCGCCTAAAACCCTCGACCAGAACCAGACGGCCTTGAAAACAGGATATGATGTCGGCAGCGGACTGGTGCAGGCCGCCAAACCGTCAATCACATAGTGTTGCGTCCTTCAAGCAATTTATAAAACACGGTTTTACTTTAGGTTTCAGGTTTCAGGTGTCAGCAAACAGATGACTGAGAGAAGAAAACAGCGGACCTTTTGTCTGCTGTCATCTGTTTTCCGGATGCTGTCCACTGTTTCTTCCTGACACCTGACACCCGAAACCTGACACCATATTGATTAGGACTTTTGTAACATTTTTATGGGACATTACACTAGCAGACAACGCCCGGTCAAAAAGGAACGAATAGGAACTGCGACTTATGGATTTTAAACTAAACCGCGAACAGAAACGGATCGTTGAGCTGATCGACGAACTGGGCCGTAAGGAGTTTGCTCCGAAAGCCGCCCGCTGGGATAAAAATCATGAGTATCCCTGGGATAATATACAAAGGTTGCGGGAATGCGATATTTTGGGGATGACCATTCCGACTGAATACGGCGGACAGGGACGACCGCTGATCGCTGCGATCTTGGCCATCGAAACCGCGGCCAAATACTGCGGGGTTACCGCCCGAGTGATCGTTGAAACCAATATGGGTGCACTTGGCTGCATCATGGCCTACGGTACCGAGGAGCAGCGGCGGCTGGTGGCCCATCGCATTCTCAAAGAAGGGGACAAACCGGCCATCGCGATGACCGAGCCTGAAGCCGGCACCGCATTGACCGATTTGACCACCCGTGCCGATAAGCAAGGGGATAAATACGTGGTCAACGGTATCAAACACTGGATTACCGGTGGGGGCCTGTCCGTTACCAATTTGGTATTCGCACGTTTTTACGACGGTGACAGGGAGTTGGGTATCGGCGGTATTCTCGTCGACAAGGGCACACCCGGATTTACCTTCGGCCGGGTAGAGAGGGCCTTGGGGCTGCGCGGCATCCCGGAGACCGAACTGCTATTTACCGATTGCGAAGTCCCGATGGAGAACGTGGTCGTACCCGCTGACGGTTCCGCAGGCTTTAAAAAGCTGATGTACGGTTACAACGGACAACGGGTGGGGGCCGCTGCGGTGGCACTGGGTATCGCCCAGGGCGCCCACGACCTGGCGGTCGACTATATGAAGAAGAGAAGGGCCTTTGATCGGCCGATCAGCGAGTTTCAGGGACTGCAGTGGATGATTGCCGAGTCCAAGATCAAGCTGAATGCCGCCCGTCTGCTGATCTACCGTGCAGCCTGCAATGCGCGCGAACTGCCCAACAACGTCAAGCTGCCCTATATGGACGAAGCTTCGATGGCCAAGTATTACACCGGCCACGCATCCTTTGAAGTCGTCAGCGAAAGCCTCCAGATGTTTGGTGCCGCCGGCTATTCGCAGGATTTG
>CBFCYQ010000390.1:0-2383 GCA_965602205.1 uncultured bacterium
TTTTCCGTGACGACCACGTACAGCAGATACAGCCCCACACTGCCAAGCAGAATGTTGGCCCCCCACATCGCCCAAAAGGGCGAGATGATTCCCCGATCGGCCAGGTCTTCCCCGCCGATCAGGAAGGCCCAGTAGATAACGAACATGACGATAGAAATACCGATGGCCATCGCCATCCCCCCCCGCTTACCCATGACCCCCAGGGGAGCACCGATCAGGATGAAGGCCAGCGAGGCCGTCGGGATGGAGTATTTCTTGTAGATTTCAATCATATATTTGTTTTTGACACGTTCCTGAGCATCGATCTGCCGGGCGGTGCGCTCCACCTGCTGGTTCAGCGCGGTGGCTTGCCGGCGGACCGCCGCAACGGCGAGGGAATCCGAGACCGTATCACCCGAGTCGCCGACAAAGGTGTCGGCAAAGAGGCCGGTAAAGCTGGTTGCTAGCTGTGAGTGGATTTTTTCCTGAAACGGCGCGATGGCATTTTCAGCCTGGGTCACCTGCTGTTTCATCTGAGATATGGGCATTTCCCGGTCGGTTCGATAGTCACTGTCGGTGCGGACCAGTTCCGACGACGTTCCCGCGATATTTATTATCTGCTCCTGGAAATCGACCTTACGATAATTGTCGGGTTCCTTGGTGTCCAGGGAATGAACCTCGCCGTTGAAAAGAGTGAATTGCATATTCCGGCCGCCCTCGGTCATCTTCAGGTAGCCGTACTCGGCCACGACGATCCTCGGTTTAAATTTGTCCTTGGTCTCCGTGATGCGAACACCTTCCACGCGGGAGGTGGCGTGGTCGATACGGTCTATCAGCACGAGGTATCCGGGTATATCGGAGATAAAAACACCCGATTTAAAGACCAGGGTGGGCCGCATCACCGAGATATCTCCCCACAGCAAGCGGGCTTTTTTGTTCAGATCCGGCAGAATGCGGTCGTTGAATTCAATCATCAGGCCGCTGATGACACCGCCGGCTATCAGCACCGGCACCAGCACTCTCAAGAGATTGACCCCGGAGGCTTTCATGGCGGTTATTTCAAAATCTGACGTCAGCCGCCCAAAGGCCATCAGCGTGGCCACGAGCACCGACATCGGCACCGAGAGGGCCAGCATCCAGGCCAGGTTCAAGGCGATTAGTTCAAAAACCACCGCAAACGGCAGATCCTTGTCGATGACATGATCTATTATCTTGGGTACGTAATCGATAATCAGCAGGAACGTGATGGTGAAAAAGGCGAAGAGGAACGGGGCGATATGTTCTTTCAGAATGTAACGGCTTAAAATAGTCATAACTTCAGGCTAATATATTACTTATACCCGGCGATGCCAACATTATATTAAAACCGCCATACTCCCGGATCAGTCCGGCTTGTGGCAGGTTCGAAAAAGGTTCGGCTTAGCTATTTGCTTACGCGGCTCAATCCTGTTATAATTGACGATAATGGACAACAAAAGAATCAAGGATTTCGTCACCGGGGACAAAGTGACAGCCTTCTTTGCCGTCAGGAAAAAGGCCGTCCGCGAATACTACAAGGGGCAATTCGTTTCCCTGGAGTTGGGCGACTGCACCGGTCGCATCGGCGCCGTTTCCTGGGAGCCGGATCAGTTTGCCCTGGACGAGTTGACCGAAGGGATGGTTGTCAAGGTGGCAGGCGTAGTGGGCGAGTACCAGAACAAGGCACAGTTGACAGTCGACCGTCTCCGCCTGGCGAAGGAGGAGGAATACCAGCTCGAGGATATCCTCCCCTATTCACCCCAGCCGGAGAGCGAGCGCCGCGCCCGAATCATGGCCCTGACCGAGAAGATCGAAAACAGCTATATTGCCGCCCTGGTGAAATCGTTCTGGGAGAACGAGAAGTTCCTGGACGATTACCTGAAGGCGGCCGCCGGGAAACTCTGGCACCATGCCACCGTCGGCGGGCTTTCCGAGCATTCGGCCAACGTCACCGAACTGGCGTTGCGGGTGGCGGCAAGCTATGATTTTCTGGACAAGGACCTGCTTATTTTCGGCGGTTTGTTTCACGACGCCGGGAAGATGACCTCCTATTCGCTGGGCACTATGATCGACTACAGTGACGAGGGTCGCCTGGTCGGTCATATCTGTATTGCCGACGAGTGGATCAATGTACGGGCCAAAGGAATCGAGAATTTCCCATCCCGGCTGCTGATTAAACTGCGCCACATGATCCTTTCGCATCACGGCGAATTGAGCTACGCCGCGCCGGTGGTGCCGCAGATTCCGGAGGCGTTCGTCCTGTACTACTGTGACGAGATCGACAGCAAGATGGGGGCTATCGAACGCATCCGCGAGCGCCAGGGAGGGACGGGCTGGTCGGAGTGGGTCAAGATGCTTGAAAGGTACCTGTATTTCGGCGAGAAGG
>CBFCYQ010000391.1:0-2378 GCA_965602205.1 uncultured bacterium
AGAAGTATTATGTGTAGGAAATTGTTTCTTTTAATTTCTTTTGTTGTAGTGTTGGGCTTGGTCGGCAGTGCTTCGGCTGCGGTCCCGGAGGGATGGCAAAACCAGGACATCGGCACAACCGGAGGCAGCGCCGATGAAAGCGATGGAACGTGGTCCGTGAGTGCCGACGGGGCCGATATCTGGGGCAACTCGGATCAATTCCACTACGTGTACCAGGAGCTGACCGGCAACGCCAGGATGGTCGCACGCGTAGCCGATAACGGCAGCGGCACAAACGAGTGGGCCAAGGGTGGCGTGATGGTTCGCCAGAGCCTCGACGCCGGTTCGACCCACCGTTATATGCCCATCACAGGCGGTGGTGGCAACGGCGCGAGCTTCCAGGGGCGCCCCGTGGCTGACGCGGGATCGAACAACGTCGATAGCGGCGAGGTTGTAGCACCTCCGTACTGGGTGAAGTTGGAGCGTGTTGGGAACGATTTCTCCGGCTCTATCTCTCCCGACGGTGTCAACTGGACGCAGTTGGGTGGTGCCGAGACGGTCGTGATGACGGACCCCGTTCTCATCGGTCTGGCCGTTACGTCTCATGCTTCCGGCGAAATCCGAACATTTACGTTCGATAACGTGACGTTAGAGCCTCTGGTTAAGGCGATGAAGCCCATCCCGGCTGATGGCGCCGTTGATGCAGATGTGACGGCGTTGGAGTGGATCGCGGGAGGCACGGCTGTCTCTCACAAGGTATATCTGAGCACGGACGCCACAGTTGACGAAGCGGACTTACTTGCTGAAGGCCCATTGGCATTAGCATTCGCAGACTTGGCCCCGGGGGCAGACTACTATTGGCGAGTCGATGAGGTCGATGCCGATGGAGCCGTAATCGAGGGTGATGTCTGGACCTTCTCGACGTTGCCTATAGAGGCACATTTCCCAGGCCCGGAAGACGGCGCCGAGGGTGTGGCTCTTGATTCCAAACTTAGCTGGACAGCCGGCAAGGGTGCGATTATGCACGATGTGTACTTCGGCACCGACGAAGCGGCCGTAGCAGCTTCAGACCCGAGTACGTTCCAGGGCAAGCTGATGGATACCTCGTTTGACCCAGGACCGCTGGAGCCGTTTACCAGCTACTACTGGAAGGTCGATGAGTTTGCTATTGTCGCGACCAATCCGGGTCCGGTCTGGAGTTTCCAATCTTTCGATCCTGACAAAGCCAGCGGGCCGGTACCGGCAGATGGTGCTGCAGATGTGGACAGCATGCCGGTACTGAGCTGGGTGGCCGGCGAAACCGCATTTCAGCACGATGTCTATTTTGGTACTGATGCGGATCTGGTAGCAGCCGGTGATGCAAGTGTCTCCCAGGGTCAGTTGACCGAAGCCAGTTTTGCCCCGGCCGAGGCCCTGGATCGCGGAATCACATACTACTGGAAAGTCGATGTGTCCACAGGGGCAGCCAGGGACAGTGTGCTCCATTCTGGTAATCTATGGAGCTTCACAGTCGTCGATAGGAATACTAATAACTGGGCAGCTACGGTGGCTGGGGATTCACCTGCTTATCTCGACACCTTTGTTGAAGACGGCCTCTACGATATTGGCGCATTCAGTGGTGATATTACCTATGAGTTCGTCGTTCGCAGTAATCCTGATGAAACAGAGGCCAGCATGTGCCTTATTGGCAGAAGACAGTTTGGCGACACCCAGGTGGGGCTAAAGTATGAGCAGTGGAACAACACCGGGACTTACGGCGCAACCACCTTTGGTGTGATGGACTTTGATTATGGCGTTCCCACCGCACCCGGTGAATATACCGTTCTGGCCTTCGTTTCCAGCGAAGATGCGGGTACGACTACGCTGTATGTCAATGGCGTCCAGGAAGGCAGTATCGCTTCAGCCATTACCTTGTCTGGCCTTGTCGGCATCGGCTACGGTGCCCAGGGTGAAGACGGAACCGGCGTCTTCGACAACTTCGATGGCGCTCTCTTTGGCGTGGCTATCTACGACTCGGCACTTTCCGATGACGTTATCGCCAAGCATAGCGATAGTTATTTCACGCCTATAGCAATAACAGATCCGGATCTTTTGATATACTACGATTTCGAGTCCGGCGAAGGTACCACAGTACTTGACAAATCAGGTCACGGTAACCACAGTCTATTTTTCGGAAATCCGGAATGGGCAGCAGGTGTTTTCGGAGGCGGCCTGGAAATTGAAAGTGCTGAAGCTGACTACATTGAGACTGTAGCTCCTCTGAATATTGTCACTAACACCGTTACTGTTGCAGGCTGGGTAAAGCACGATGAATCACAAGTGGCGTGGTCAGGTATTTTGACTCACAGAGGCACCGACCCTGGTTGCTTAGGTTTACAGCACGATGGTAATGTGCTGAC
>CBFCYQ010000392.1:0-2367 GCA_965602205.1 uncultured bacterium
AGCCTGTAATCGGTTTTTGCCCCTATAGTCGTTGGCGACTGTATTCAAACATCCTAATCGTTCCTAAGAGGTGTAGACGTCCGGAAGTCATGGATGATGCGGCTGCCCGACGGTGGCTGTAGGGCTACGGCCCCTGACTACGAAGATTCCTTCAGCAGGTCTACCACCAGCCGGTAAGCTAATCCGACTGCCGGAATGCAGACGGTCTGGGGTGTGTCAGAACTCATGAACTGTTCGCGCCCTTCCACCGTGGTAAGATCCGCCCCTGTCAATTCGCGGCAGTCGATGGTTTCCATCTCGGCCTCGAAGCGGCGACGAAACTCCTGCGCCACCGCCGCTATGCGGAGCCAGTCTTCTATGGTGTCGCCCCGCTCCTTTATGAGGCCGATAGCCATCGTCGCGCCGACGACGGCCCCGCAGACGGCCCCGGTGTTGCCGATTCCGCCACCGAAGCAACTGGCGATTCGGGGAATGATTTCACTCTCTATCTTGAATTCCTGGCACACGGCCAGAAGTACGGCTTCCGATCAAACGTAACCTTGTTGCATAATTTCCGTGGCGCGGTTTTGCTCCATGGTATTTCATCCTTCCTGCTTGATGGCCTCAAACCTGTGAACGTAATTTCTTACATTGCCATTCTACTCAGTTCTTATCTTCTGCTCTCTTCCCTCGAGATTATTGAAGTTATTATCAGACCCAAGCCCATTCCTAATAGCATGCATCCAACGAAGGCAAGAGGTGATTCCAGCAGAAAGAATAATCCGCCTCAATACCCATGAGCACCCCACCTCCGATAGCCCATGTGCTCCGGTCGTCTTTCTTATTTGTCATAACCACACGTTTTTTCCTTTTCCCCTGATTGCCTGAATTGGCCGATACACCCACTTTGGTTGTCACGTGTCCGTAGTTATGTCGTCCCACGACTGACCCATATAACCATCAATCCAGTTAAACGCATAGTGACGTTCTACTACGATCTCTGGATCTAGATTGTCCGGAACCGGAGTGCCATTAATCTCGGCGTCTCGGACTTTCCAGTGCGCCTGATATACGTTTTCATGCTCATCCTCGATTTCATTCCGGTCTCGCAATCTGGCCGATGAAATGAACTCCGCTGTGGGGGCTGGAGGAAACACGACTGCTCTCTTCACTAATTCAGTATCGCACTGTTCAGATAACGGAGGGAGCGCATCGACTTTGCCTATACACCAAAGCAATACGAGAAGAGTTTCCACTTTCCATGAGAAATCGATTCGAGCACTTCTTGACTCGGGGTTGCTAAGAAAATCTGCCTCTTGCGGCGTTAGTTGGCCCTTCAACCCTTCTATGATTAGCCAATCTGATATCTGTTCGGGTGGAGCCCCGTAAACAGCAGTAATAACAGCAGAGAGTACCAGCGCTCTTCTGGCGATTTCCCTTGCCGTTCGCGGAACGTCCTCCAAACCATCATCGCCAAGAAGTGTCACTTTACCATTCTCATCCAGGCCAAGTTTATTAGCAGTACCCACCTGACCCGGATACCCTCACCGCCTCTGACCGAATATCTTCCTGTCCAGCGAGAATTTTCCGGGGCCGGTGAGCAGCAGGGTCAGGTAGGGGATCAGAAAGAGCATCGCCAGTTCCTGCTTGGCCCAGGGGTCGGCGCCATGGACGATGAACGCCGCCACCAGCATGGTCAGCATCAGCGGGATAACCGCCAGACGGGTCATAAAGCCGAATATGATCGCCAGCGAGCAGAAAAACTCGGCGGAAACCGCCAGTACCAGCGTCGTGGTGCTGCCCAGTCCGAGAGGGTCGGGAAATGATGCCGCTCTTTCCGCGAACCGAATGAGCTTGTCGCTGCCGTGCCCGAGAAGCATCATGAAACCGATAAAAAAGCGCAATACCAGAAGACCGAAATCACATGTGGCGCTTCGCTCATCGTCGCCGGTCGCCGCCAGCCATCTGCCGAAATTTCCTGCCATAACTCGTTTTACCCTCTTTAGATAATCCTCCTCCCTCTTTATACACAACCAGCCGCCTCCGCGAAAGCTAAAATTCGCCCTCGGGTGTATTCGGCTCTATCTCGCGCTCGGATAACTTGCCTGCCGCATGCCGGCTGAGTATCTTGCGGGTAACGCAACACTCAACCTCATCATCAAAGGAGACCCGCATGCGCAAGCTTGTTCTGCTCGTCTGCATGGTAGCGGCGTGGCCGTTCATTGCCGGTCATACTGCCAGAGCCGGGGTTATCCCGTCCTGGGAAGCGCCGTCCGGCAAACTCGGTTTTTACCCGATTTCGAACGAGATTTCACTGTACCAGAATTACGATGACGCCGGCGAGGACCGCGGGAAAACCCTGCAGGTAATTTCGATCAACTCGTTTAA